>JAAYQH010000421.1 GCA_012519365.1 Planctomycetota bacterium
ATACCGATCTGATCAAACTGTCGAGACAACTCAAACGCTTTATTGTTTTCGACACGCCAAGCGTCCCAGGCTTTGACAAACTGATTCCAATATTCCGCCTCTTTCTGAGTTTGGGGCAACGATTCATAAATCTTCCATGCTTGCTGGTAGTCTTCGCGGGCTTGTTCAATATTTTGATATTGACGTTCGTGATCCTCACGCGACAGTCCCGCAATGGTCAATGTACGCAGTGAGGCGCGAATATTTTCAGCCTCCTTTTCAATTTTCAGCATACTATCCACAGAAGGTAAGCGCACCGCACCGATTTCATTGATCGAATTTCCACTTTGTATGGCACCGTAATAGCCTACCACGCCGAGTATCAGCGTGATTGCAGCGATGCTCATAAAGGCCAACATCAATTTGGTTCCCAGTTTCATGTTCTTTAACATTTTGGTACCCTTTCCAATAAACGGTAATGGACATTTCCCGAAACGGGGGGAGATAACAATTCAATTCTCACCGGCAGAGCCGGTGGATTAACTCTGATTTAGGGGCACCCTGCCAGATTCTGGTGTTGAATATACAGGCCGTATTGACGGTCTTCTTTTTGGATATGCGTAACCAGCCAGTCTTTCAGGAATGTTGCCAAGCTGACCGTGGCGATCTTTTTGCCGCCTTTGACGTCCCTGGTCATCTGGCCCACCTTGTCGACAAACGCCTTGTGCAGGGCTATTTGCGAATTCAGGCCGGGATAGCGTATCTTTCGAAGAATCTCTTCCTCTGCGGCAAAATGCGTGCGTGTGTAGCCGCTCAATTTCATCAGAATATCCTGAATGAGCTGGTCGCCTTTGCCGGCCTGCATGGCCTCATAAAGCTGATTGATAAGTTGAAACAACTGTTTGTGCTGATGGTCCATCGAGGCCACTCCGACCGACATCACGTCAGTCCATTGAAACATTGCCATCGTTTGTCCTTTCTCTAAATAGTGTTGGGGGTTGATTCGGCAGATACCGATGTGTTTTGTGCATTGTAAAATGTCCCGATTTTTTTGTCTTCAATGCCGATATGCTCGCTCAGCCATTGCCTCAGGAATCGGCACAGGGCATCGGCATCGACCGATTGGCCGTTGTCCCACTGTCTGATCAATTCGTGGATATGACCAGTCATTGCCTTGTGTCGGTCGATATGAGCGTCCACCTCCGGATAGCCCATCCGTCGCATCGCGTCTTCTTCGTCAGCAAAGTAAGTTCGAACGTACGCGACCAGCCTCCTCAAAATAGGATGGCGAAGACCCGGCCCTTTGGTCATTGCCAGAGACTCAAAAAACAGATTGGCCAACTCGAACAGTTTTCGATGTTGAGCGTCTATTTTTTCGATGCCGATCAAAAGACTCTGGTCCCATTCCAGACGTTCCATAGTCGCTCCGTGCTGAGCACTCATTATCAACCAATCTCGTCTTCAGCGGCCTCGGCCAAGTCCTGCAGTTCACCGGAATGCAGCACTTTGTCGATATCCAGCAGAATCTTGACAGCATTGTCAATCTTTCCGATGCCAAGGATAAACGAGGTGTCCATCGAGCCGTCAAACTGGGGCGTTGGCTCGATGTCCTTGTCTTCAATATCCAGCACTTCGCAGACGTGATCGACAATGATGCCGGTGTGAAAGCGTTGGCGGCCGGCCTTGACCTCAACGACAATGATGCACGTCTGGTCGGTGACCTCGATCGGCTCCATCCCGAACCGCGCCCGCATATCAACGATAGGCACGACCTGTCCGCGGAGATTGATGACGCCGCGTACATCATACGGCGCCCGCGGCACGGCAGTGATGTTCATATAGCCGATGATCTCACGCACCTTGAGGATTTGCAGGCCAAACTCTTCGGCCCCCAGCGTAAAGGTCAGATACTTGCCCGACAGGGTTCGTGTCTCGCCGCCGGACAGCGATGAAGATGAGTGTGCCATACTGTCTTCCTTTTTTAACGAATGCTCTGTAGGTTATTCGCTGAAACACCGTTGGGTTTCCACCGGCTTTCATCGTTAAAAACAGGGCAAGCCAACAGAACAATCTTCAAAAATAGGCAGATTTCCCGATGGCGCCTAAGCACATTTCGGGATATGACAGCATGACAGGCGTGCCGATAACATCGGCGATAACATCAGCCGGCTTACTTCACATTACTGGAAAAGCACGTATTATATGCTCTACTCCATTATCGGACGGCCGGTATAGCATGCAGCAACAGAGCAGACAGTGCCTTTCTGAAGCGCAAAAAAAATCAGAAAAAATGAAATTTTTCTGCGCATTGTCCTATAACCCGTCGAACGAGCCGTTCAGGCAAGGGGGTTGGAGAGTTTTTATCTCTTTTTCTTGAGGATTCGCAGCAAATTGATATGGTCGTCGGTCCACAGCGGCGCCCGTTCCAGGTCGACGTCCGGCAGGCTTTGGCGACGACGAAAGACCTCCTGCTCAAGCACATCCCCCTCGCGGCTGAGCAGAATCCAGTCTGAGGCCAGCGCGCCGGTCGTGTCATCCGGATAGTTTTCAATCCATCGTCCGGTCAGTTTGAAATACTCGGCCAGTTTCCAGATCACAGCCTGCAAATCCAGATGTTGCGTGGAGATATGCACCGCCAGCACGCCGCCTTCGGCCAGATGCGACAGATAAACCTCAAACGCCTCAACGGTCAGCAGATGCACCGGAATCGCGTCACTGCTGAATGCATCGAGGGCCAGCACATCATACTGCTGTGATGGTTCATAGGCCATACTCAGACGGGCATCCCCCGGCACAATTTCAATCTCGGCCTGGCTGTCGTCCAGATAGAAAAAATACGTTCGCGCCAGCCGTACCACCTCAGGGTTGATTTCGTAAAATCGCATCAGATCGTTTTCTGTCCCGTAAGCAGCAAGGGTCCCCACACCCAGCCCGACCACGCCGATACGCCGCGGCGAGGCACTCGGCCAGTGCCGCAGCAGCAGACCGATGCCGCTGTCGGGGCTGTAATACGACGTGGGCCAGTCGCGTTTCTCGGGGGCGATAAATTGCAGGCCGTGAAA
>JAAYQH010000422.1 GCA_012519365.1 Planctomycetota bacterium
CGCTTTTGGAATCATCAAGACAAGCAAAAAACTAATTCAGCAGGCTTTTGGCCAGGTCGACAGCACTGGCCGCGTCGGGGGCATACCCGTTGGCGCCGATTTTGTCGGCGTAGGCCTGGGTAACCGGGGCGCCGCCGATCATGGTTTTGACCGGGACACCGGCCTCTTTGAGGGCGACAATCGTCTTTTCCATTGCGGGCATCGTGGTGGTCAGCAGCGCACTGAGGCCGACAATTTGGGGGCTGTTTTCTTGGGCCATGGCGACAAATTTTGCGGGGGGCACATCCACGCCCAGATCGACCACTTCAAAGCCGGCGCCCTTGAGCATCATGGCGACCAGATTTTTGCCAATGTCGTGTAGGTCGCCCTGGACCGTGCCGATAATCGCTTTGCCAATGGGTTTGACGCCAGCTTCCACCAGTTTCGGCTCGAGTACTTCCATTGCCATTTTCATCGCCCGGGCGGCAATCAGGACCTCGGGGATATAGATCTGGTTGGCCTTAAATCGTACCCCTACCACGTTCATCCCCGCAATCAGCCCGTCGTTGAGAATAGCAGAAGGGGGCATCTCTTCGGCCAGGGCCGCTTTGGTGATGTCCACAGCGGTTTTTTGATCGCCTTTGATAATCGCATCGCACAACGCCTTTAGGTCTGCCATGTTTCACCTCATCGTCTGTTCAAAAGTGTGGTAACGTGTTATTTCCGCACTTGTTGTACTCCTTGGCTGCGGAAAAATCAACCCTTAAGGGCGATTTTGGCAGGATTGTAAAAAAAAGGGGCATAAAATAAACATTTTCTGCTCTTTGGAAGCGATATAATGAAAAAAATAAGAGCACAAAGCAGGATTAGCAAGCCGTGAATCCCGATTATTAATACTGAAAAGTAAAAAAGAAAACCATCTTGTTTGGATAGAGTCGCCCCCCCATTTGTAAAATCGGAATCGGAATGACAGGGAAGGGTTGTTTTTGGGGCGGACACGCCGAGGATGTTGAAAATTTACCACTGGTGGATTTCGATAGACAATCGTGTTTGAATCGTTATGATTCGGGTCGCAGAACGGGTTGAAACAGAACGGAAACAGGTTACAGGAGTCCAGAGACCGACATGAGCCATTATATTGTATTGGTAAAGCAAGTTCCGGATGTTTCGCAGATTACCGACAATGCGTTTGACCCCAACACCGGCAACCTGATCCGCACTCGGCTGCCGAGTGTCATCAATGAGCTGGATGCTCAGGCACTGGCGTATGCGTGGTGGATGAAGAAGCTGTCGGGGCATCCCGACAGTAAATTGATTTGTTTGACGATGGGCCCGCCGATGGCCGCCGAGGTGCTGCACTACGGTCTGAGCCGCAATGCCGACGACGCGGTGTTGCTGACTGACCGAGCGTTGGGCGGGGCTGATACGTGGGCGACGGCCAACCCGCTGGCCCACGCCATTCGCAAAATTACCGCCGAAAAACTGGGGGGCAGTACGGATTATTTCGTGGTCGCGGGGATGCAGTCGGTGGATGGCGACACCGCCCAGGTGCCGGCCCAGATTGCCGAGGAGCTGGGCATTCCCTGTGTGCCGTACGCCACTGAGAGCACCTATGAGAACGGTCATTTCCGCTTTACGCGCATTATTTCGGGGGGCAGTCAACTGGTCGAGCCGCTGCGGACGCCGGCGATTATCACGGTGGCCAAATACGACTATCCCCTGTTCGCCTCGTTTGCGGCAACCCGACGAGCCAATCGTTTTGCGCTGACCCAATGGGGGGCGGCGGATATTAAGGCCACGGCCATGGGCGTTGCCGGCTCTAAAACACGGGTGATTCGGGTTTTTCCGCCGGGCAAAACCACCCGCAAATGTCAGCAGGTCCAGTCAGTGGCACAACTGGCCGAACGGATCATCGAGAGTCTGACCCGGTCGAGCCAGCGGAACAGTCAGGAAGATGCCCAGCGGCCGTCCTATGTGTTGCCGGCCAAACGCGAGTCGGTATTTGACCGTTCGTATGAGGGGACGGAAAAGGAGATAGAGGACTACAAGGCCTTGCAGCGTGCACTGGAGAAACTTCAGATCACCCGCCCCGAACAAATCACCGAGGACGTAAAAGAAAAAATACTGTCCTTTGAAGAGATTTCCTTCCATAAAAAGGCCCTTGAGGACATGATTGAGGGTTATCGACATACCGAGCCGAGCTACAGCGGTGATGTGTGGGTAATGGTCGAACATCAGGACGGGCAAATCAATGCGGCAACGTTTGAGTTGACAGGCAAGGCCCGTCAACTGGCCGATTCGCTGGAGGTAAAGGTCGGCGCAGTGCTGGTGGGCAACAACGTCAAATCGCTGGCCAACGAGTTAATCGCTGCGGGGGCGGATGTCGTGTATGTGGTGGAGCATCCGCTGCTGGAGCAGTTTGACCCGCACAGTTATCGCAAGGCGGTTGCGGAGGTGTTCAAGACGTATCATCCTCAAATCTTTCTGTATGGGGCAACGCCGCAGGGGCGTGTATTGGCGCCAATGGTGTCTTATCGGGTCGGCTGCGGTCTGACGGCTGACTGCACAGGACTGGACATTCGCGACAGCAGCCGCAAAGGGCAAATCGCCGTGCTGATGCAGACCCGTCCGGCACTGGGCGGCAACGTAATGGCGACCATTTGCACGAAGGACTCGCCGTGCCAGATGGCTACAGCCCGACCGGGGGTGATGAAACGCC
>JAAYQH010000423.1 GCA_012519365.1 Planctomycetota bacterium
CCGCCCCGCCGGAAGCTATGACCGGAATATCGACCGCCTCGGCAACGGCACGGGTCAATTCAATTCAATATCGTAACCGGCTTGTGTGCCGTCGGCGTCCATACTGGTCAGCAGGATTTCACCAGCTCCGAGGTGCTGGGCACGCTGTGCCCACTGAATCGCATCCAAATCTGTCAGCTCAGAACCGGCCTTGACAGTTACAATCCACTGGTGGGGGCGATCTTTTTTACGCCGGGCATCAATGGCCAGCACCACACACTGACTGCCGAAGCGTTCGGCCGATTCGCGAATCAGATCGGGATTTTGCACGGCGGCAGTGTTGATCGAGCATTTGTCCGCCCCACTGCGAAGCAGAAGACCAATCTGATCGGCGGTGGTGATGCCGCCGCCTACGGTAAAGGGGATAAAAATTCGCTCAGCCACACGTTCGACCATTTCTACGATAGTCTTTTTTGAGCGAATAGTAGCGGTAATATCCAGAAAGACCAGTTCATCGGCCCCTTCGTCGCTGTAGCGTGCGGCCAACTCCACCGGATCGCCGGCATCACGGAGATTTAGAAAATTCACCCCCTTAACGACGCGGTTGTCTTTGACGTCCAGACATGGGATAATCCGTTTGGTCAGCATCCGTGTGGCTCCCGACAAAGAGTGACAAAATTGCGAAGCAATTGCAGACCGTCCCGACCGCTTTTTTCAGGATGAAACTGACAGCCGAACTGCCCTTCTCAACAGCCGCGGCCATGGTTAACCCTTCATATTCAACCCTTGCGACGGCAGCATCGGGGTCGGCCACTCGGGCATAATACGAATGGACAAACGCAAAATGCCGGCCGGGCTCAAGACCGCGCATTAGCCGCATCCCCTGGGGCGTCTCGACATAATTCCAGCCCATATGCGGAATCGTCCGCCCCGGCGGTATCGGTACAACCTGCCCGGAAATCAGCCCCAGACAACGCGTTGTCCCCATCTCGCAGCTTTCTTCAAACAGCAATTGAAACCCCAGACAGATGCCCAGCAGCGGTTTGCCCGCTGCAACCTCATCGCACAGGGACTGGGCAAACGGAGCAAGTTTGTGCATCGCATAACCGACGGCACCCACCCCCGGCAAGATCAGGCCCTCGGCCTGATGAAAATCGGCCGGTTCGCAACTGACCTGAATCTCAGCGCCGATATACTGGAACGCATTGACCACGCTCCGGATATTCCCCGCACCATAATCGACAATTACAAGCATAAATAGGATTCATCAAAGGATAAGTTTTTCTAAACTTTCGAGAAGACCGCACTATATATAATCCCGACGGCGATACTCAAGGGCGATTTCATAAAATCCAAAAGTTTGCAAAAAGGAAGGCGAAATCAGCCAAAAATTGCAAAATTTCCGTTCTCTGTTGCAGTGTCCGCAAGTTCCCATATAATGACAGCACGTTTTTGATAAGGAGAAAACTATGAAATACGAAAAACTAGAAAAATCCGGTTTGAATCGTCGAGAATTTTTAGGCACGACCGCTAAACTTTCTGCCGTCGCAGCAGCGGGTTTGTCATCTCTTGTACCCTCTGAAACGTCGGCTGCTCCGTTTGGGTTGCCGCCCCTGCCGTTTGCCGCAGAGGCATTGGAGCCGGTGATTTCAGCCCGCACGCTGAGTTTTCATTACGACAAACATCATCGGGGGTATGTCAACACCGTTAACAAACTCATCGAAAACACGCCGTGGGCCGCTATGCCGCTGGAAAAAATCATTGTACAGACCGCTGATAATCCAGAGACAAGCAGCCTGTTCAATAACGCAGCCCAAGCATGGAGTCATGCCTTTTATTGGCAGTCTCTCAGGCCGGGCAGCAGCATAATCTCCGCAACGCTGCGCAGCAAGCTCGAAGCGAGTTTCGGCAGTGTCGAGGCGTGCAAAAAACAACTGGCCGCCGCGGCGGTGGGACAGTTTGCCAGCGGGTGGGCCTGGCTGGTGGCCGATGGACAAACGCTGAAAGTGATCAATACCCCCAATGCCCAAACGCCTTTGACACAGGGGCTCAAACCGCTGCTAACCATCGACGTATGGGAACATGCCTATTATCTGGATTATCAAAATCGCCGAGCGGACTATGTAAGCGGGGTCATTGATACCTTATTGAACTGGGAATTTGCGGCCGAGAACTTGGCCACATAAAATGCTCGTCGTGACAGGGGAGGGGTTTTTAGCGGCTTTTTGCGGTTGGCTTTGAGCCTGCCAAGATGGCGGTTTTGTCTTGTAAAAATCCCTTGCAAGGTGGCAGGGAAAGCGGAGTATTGCTCATTTCTATGTCCTTTTAATAATAGATAAATTTTTTTCTAAAAAGCAGTTAGGTATCTTTATAGAAAAACCGCCCTGAATCTGGTATCTTTTTTGCATTATATAGGAACTTATGTAGAGACAGTGCAGCATTACGAACTCATAAAAAGACGGAATGAAACCTAAATATGAGGAGAAGCGACAATTATGGCAGCAAAAAATTTAGCGTTTGAAAGTGATGCCCGCAGTGCCTTGTTGGCCGGGGTGGAAAAGCTGTCCTCCGCGGTCAAATCGACCCTCGGCCCGCGCGGCCGTTGCGCCATCATTGACAAAGGATGGGGAGGACCGACGGTTACGAAGGACGGTGTGACCGTGGCCGAAGAAATCGAATTGCTGGACAAGACCGAAAATATGGGGGCCAAACTGGTTCGCGAAGCGGCCAGCAAGACCTCCAAAATCGCCGGTGACGGCACCACCACCGCAACGGTATTGACGGAGGCACTGTTTCGAGAGGCCTTCAAAAACCTGGCCGCCGGAGCCGATGCGATGAGTCTGAATCGCGGTATTCAAAAGGCTGTGGACGCGGCAGTGGACAAGCTGATGTCTCTGGCTAAACCGGTCGATATCAGCAAGAAGGACAGTATCGTCAATGTGGCGGCCATCAGTGCCAACAACGACTTTGAAATCGGCAAGAAGATGGCCGAGGCTTTTATGAAAGTCGGCAAAGAAGGCGTCATCACGGTCGAAGAGGGCAAGAGTCTGGATACTACTGTCGATTATGTCGAGGGGATGCAGTTTGACAGAGGCTATTTGTCACCGCATTTTGTGACCAACCCGGACACAATGGTCTGTGAGCTGGAAAAGCCTTATATTCTGGTCTATGAAGATAAAATCAGCAATGTCACCAAGCTGGTCCCCCTGCTTGAGGCGGTCGCCAAGAGCAAACGGCCGTTGTTAATTATTGCCGAGGATGTCGAGGGCGAAGCGCTGGCGACTCTTGTGGTCAACAAACTGCGGGGGATCCTGCAGGTGGCCGCGGTGAAGGCACCCGGCTACGGCGAACGCCGCAAAGCGATACTGGAAGATATTGCGATTTTGACCGGTGCTGAGCCGATCTTTAAGGATTTGGGAATTGAGCTGGACAAAGTCAGCGTCACGCAGCTGGGCCAGGCCAAAAAGGTCAACATCGACAACGACACGACCACGATTATCGAAGGGGCCGGCTCCCACGAAGCCATTCAGGGCCGCATCGCCCAGATTCGCGATGAAATCGAAACGACCACCAGCGACTATGACCGCGAGAAACTTCAGGAACGCCTGGCCAAATTGACCGGGGGTGTGGCGCGCATCAATGTCGGCGCCGCCAGCGAGGCGGAGATGAAAGAAAAGAAAGCCCGCATTGAGGACGCCTTGCATGCCACGCGTGCGGCCATTGAAGAAGGCATCGTTCCGGGCGGCGGCGTGGCGTTGATTCGCTGTATCGAGGCGGTCAAGGCGCTGAAACTGTCCGGCGATGAAAAAACCGGAGCCGATATTGTCGCCAATGCACTGCGGATGCCCTGCTATACCATCGCGGAAAACGCCGGCGCGGTCGGCAATATCGTTGTGAACAAAGTCGCGCAGGGTAAAGGCAGTTTCGGCTACAATGCCAACAAAGACAAATACGAGGATCTGGTTGAGGCCGGGGTCATTGACCCTGTTAAAGTAACCCGTATCGCCCTGCAGAACGCCGCATCGGTGGCGGGACTGCTACTGACAACCGATTGCGTGGTTACCGAAAAGCCCAAAGACAAAGCCGCCGCCGGTATGCCCGGCGATATGAACGGCATGGACGATATGGATATGATGTAACCGCACAATGTGCGTAACAACCCAAACGATAACCGGATAATAAACCTTGTTGACAGGAGAATAAACGATGAAACTGGTACCTCTTGAAGATCGTATTGTTGTCAAGCCGCAGGAAGCTGAAGAAAAAACCGCCGGCGGGATCGTGCTGCCGGATACCGCTCGTGAAAAACCCCTGATGGGCAAAGTCATCGCCGTCGGTCCCGGTAAGTTGCTGGACAACGGCAATCGGGCTCCGATGAACGTCAAGAAAAATGATGTAGTGCTGTACGGCAAATACAGCGGCAGCGACATTGAAATCGACGGCCAGGAGTACAAGATACTCCGCGAAAGTGAAGTGCTTGGCATCGTGGAAAAGTAACCGGTTTTACGAATCACCAACGACTGAATAGTCGGGAGGACTCACAGATATGGCAAAACAAATGATGTTTCAGGAAACCGCCCGGGCGCATTTGAAAGACGGGCTGGCTCAACTGGCCAATGCGGTCAAGGTGACCATGGGGCCGACGGGGCGCAATGTGCTGCTGCACAAAAGTTTCGGCTCACCGAAAGTCACCAAAGACGGCGTATCGGTCAGTAAGGAAATTGAACTGCCCGAACCGTTTAAGAATATTGGCGCCAAAATGGTCAATCAGGTTGCCAACAAGACCAGTGACCTGGTCGGCGACGGTACTACCACAGCCACTGTTTTGGCCGAAGCCATTTACAACGAAGGGCTGAAATATGTTACGGCCGGCGTTAATCCGGTCGCACTGCAGCGAGGCATCACCAAGGCGGTGGAGGTCGTTACCGAATTTATCAATGAATCGGCCAAACCCGTCAAAGGTCACGACGATATCGCCAAAGTGGCCGCCATCAGCGCCAACAACAATCCTGAAATCGGTCAGATTCTGGCCGATGCGATGTATAAAGTCGGCAAAGAAGGCGTTATTGAAGTTGAGGAAGGCAAGGGGATAGAAACCGAGTTGGTCGTGGTTGAAGGGATGCAGTTTGATAAAGGGTATCAATCGCCCTATTTTATGACCAATCCGAATACCCTTGAGGCAGTTCTCGAGGATGCGTATATCCTGCTGCATGAAAAGAAAATCAGCAATTTGCGAGAACTGCTGCCGCTGCTGGAAAAAATCGTCCATATGAGCGCTCCTTTGCTGATTATCTCCGAAGAGGTCGAAGGCGAAGCTCTGGCGGCATTGGTCATCAACCGGCTCCAGGGCGTGTTGAAGGTCTGTGCGGTCAAGGCTCCCGGTTTCGGCGACCGCCGCAAAGCTATCCTGCAGGATATCGCCGTATTGACCGGTGGAACGGTCATCACAGAAGATTTGGGAATTAAGCTTGAAAATATCGAATTGTCGCAGCTCGGGCGTGCCCAAAAGGTTATTGTCGGCAAGGAAACGACCACCATTATCGAAGGCGCCGGCAAGAAAAAAGACATCAAGGCGCGCTGTGACCAGATTCGTGCCCAGATTGAAAAGACCACCAGCGACTATGATCGCGAAAAATTGCAGGAACGGCTGGCCAAACTGGCTGGCGGTGTGGCGGTCATTAAAGCCGGTGCACCCACCGAAACGGAGATGAAAGAACGCAAAGACCTGCTTGAGGATGCCCTGCATGCCACCAAGGCCGCGGCGCAGGAAGGAATTATCCCCGGCGGCGGTGTGATTTATCTGCGGGCCATCCCCAAGGTAGCCGAGGCCAGAGCAAAAGCCAAAGGCGACGAGAAGATCGGCTATGATATTGTGATGGGCGCTCTGAAAGCCCCGACCCGTCAGATTGTCGAGAACGGCGGTGGACACGGTGATGTGGTCGTTGCTGAATTGCTTGAAAAGAGCGGCACAATCGGCTACAATGCCAATACTGGCCAATATGAAGATATGATCAAAGCCGGTATTATCGATCCGGCCAAAGTAGCTCGCGTGGCATTGCAGAACGCCGCGTCGGTAGCGGGTCTGATGCTGACGACCAATGTGATTATCACCGGCATTAAGGACGACAAAAAAGAAAATGTCGTCGAAGGCGCCGTCTGCTGAGGACAGCAGAAGATATGCCAAACGCTGTCAGAGGGGATTTTTCAGGGGCGATTGTGTTCGCCCCTGTTCTTTGACAGGAGATGAGTTCAGCCCTTTGCCGAGACAAAGAGCGGGTTTTTGGATACAATAATGTCAAAAAGCGTTCAATAACGCGGTACTTAACACATATTCAGAAAGGAACAAACCGATGAAAGCTCGAACGATGGTAATGGCGGTTTTGCTGTGCGGAATGGGAATACTGGCTATCGGTTGCAACGGCCCCAAGTGGACGTGCCGTCAGGTCAGCGAGCAGTTGGCCGCATCGGACAATGCCGCCATTCGCCCGGTACCGCGTCTGGAGTCCAGCTGGTGGGTCGAACGGCATAACGCTGTTAACAGCCGTGTGCAACAGGGCAATGTCGATCTCATGTTAATCGGGGACTCGATCACACATGGATGGGAAAATCACCCGGACCTGTGGCAGACCTATTTTGGGCGGTGGAATACGGTGAATGCAGGTTTTAGCGGGGATCGCACCCAGCATGTGCTGTGGCGTTTAGACAACGGAAACATTGACGGCATTTCGCCGCGCGTGGTGATGTTGATGATCGGTACCAATAATTCCAACGGCAACGACCATACCGCTGAGGAAATTGCCGAAGGCATCGCCGCGATTGTGTGCAAATTAAGGGCGAAACTGCCGGAGAGCAAAGTTGTGATTTTGGGAATTTTCCCGCGCGGCTCCAAAGAACAACGCAATGACAAGACAGCGGACGCTGTTTACAATCCGCAATGGTCTAAAAATGACAAGGCCAATGAATTGGTTTCGAGACTTGCTGACGGAAAGCATATATTTTATCTGAATATCAATCATGTGTTTTTGGACGATCAAGGGGTCCTTCGACGCGATATTATGCCCGATCTGCTGCATTTGTCAAAAGAAGGGTATAAGCGATGGGGACAGGCGGTTTTGCCGACCCTTGATAAGTTAATGGCGGAATAATCCGCCGGCGATTAGCTGGGTTTGAATGTAAGAGTTGTTAATTCCGAAATACATCGAGACACTATGGCCAAGCGCGATTACTACGAAGTGCTGGGGGTGGATAAGAAAGCCTCTGCAGACGATATCAAACGGGCATATCGTCGATTGGCAATCAAATACCACCCTGATAAAAACCCCGGAGATAAAGAAGCCGAGGCCAAATTCAAGGAGTGTGCCGAGGCGTACGAAGTCCTCAGCGACCCTGAAAAGCGTAAACGCTACGACCAGTTAGGCCACGAAGGGCTTCGCGGCGCGGGTGTTCACGACTATTCCCATATGAATGTTCATGATATCAGCGACATTTTCGGGGATATCTTTGGGGACATGTTCGGGGATATGTTTGGCTCGTCGCGGCGTTCGTCTCGGCGAAGCAACGGCAGCAGCAGAGCACGTCAGGTATCGCGTGGATACGATCTTGAAACAACGGTGGAACTGACGCTGGAAGAAGTGGCTCAAGGCGTGGAAAAAACCATCGAATTTACCCGTCAGGACACCTGCCCGGACTGTTCCGGCTCAGGCGTTGCGCAGGGCAGATCGCCGTCGCGCTGCACGCTATGCGGCGGCAGCGGCCAAGTTCAGCGCGCCGGATTGGGGGGATTTTTCCAGATGGTTTCGACTTGCCCGCAATGCCATGGTACAGGGCAAATTATTACCGATCCCTGTCGAAAATGCGGCGGCAAGGGGCTGATTCCCAAAAAACGGACACTTAACGTCAAAATACCAGCGGGAGTGCATGAGGGACAGGCAATCCGTGTGGCTGGGGAGGGAGAACCTGGTCAAAATAACGGCCCACGCGGGGATTTGTATTGCTATGTGCGGATCAAAGCCCATCCGTTTTTTATGCGGGACGGCTCCAATTTAGTGGTGACGGTACCGCTGAGCTTTACACAACTTGCACTGGGCACGACCATCGATGTGCCGACACTGGAAGGAACGCGAAAACTGCGGATCCCCCCCGGCACCCAACATGGCACTATCCTGCGGATTCGGGGGCAGGGTCTGCCCGATATCCGAACAGGGCGCAAAGGCGATTTGTTGGTCAAAACGGCTGTGGAAATCCCAAAACGGTTGACCCCGCAACAGGAAGCCCTGCTGCGCGAGTATGCCAAAACGGAAGAACTGGAGGTTAACTCCGAAAGCAAGAGTTTTTTTGAAAGGATCAAGCAGCATTTCGGTAACAAATAGACAGGATTGATGAATTATGAGTGCCAAAGACAAAAAAACAGATCAACATGTCAAAGAACTTGAGCAGCAAATCGAGCAGCTTAGAAAAGAAAATCAGGAATTGCTCGAAAAGCTTCAGCGGCTCAGCGCCGACTACGCCAACTACCAAAAACGCGTTCCTCGGCAAATCGCTGATACGGTTATGTATGAAAAGAAAAAGATTATTCGGTCGCTGTTGCCGTCGCTGGATAACTTCGAGCATGCGCTTGCCGGCGCTGCAGCGGCCGAAGGAGGTCCCGAGGCGCTCGAAAATATCATCAAGGGCGTCAAGTTGATCTTTGACCATATGCTCGATGCACTCAAAGCCCTGGGCGTGGAAAAAGTCAACTCCGTCGGCCAGCCGTTCGACCCGTCCCGCCATGAGGCTTTGATGCAGCGATGTGAACCGGACAAAGAGGATGGGATTGTCCTTGAAGAATATCAGGCGTGTTATCTGCTGGGCGAGGATGTGCTTCGTCCCGCGAAAGTCATTATCAATAAAGTTGCTCCAGAGAAACAAACCCCTCAGCAACCGGCTGAGACTGGGCCTGAGTCAGATACCAAACCCAGTGAAGAAACCAATGAGTGTGAATCGGAGAAACAATAATGCCAACGTATGATTATCAATGTGATGCCTGCGGCCATGGGTTTGAAGAGTTTCAGTCGATTACCGCATCGCCGCTGAAAAAATGCCCCCAGTGTGGCAAACTCAAACTGAAACGCTTGCTGGGGACAGGCGCAGGGCTGATTTTCAAGGGCAACGGCTTTTATCAAACCGACTATCGTTCTGAAAGTTATACCCAAGCCGCCCAAAAGGATAAACCTGCCGTTGAATCCAAAACGGCGAGCAAAAAGGACAGCTCTGCCGGCACTAAAACCAACCCGTCGCCGGCACCTGCGGCGAATCGTTAATTGTAAGATGGGCTTACAGCCCATCTTTTTTTATATCCCAGGGAGGTTTCTATGAGCTATATGCCCAAGCCGGAACGTTACTCAAAAATAGAATACCGTCGATGCGGCCAGAGTGGACTAAAACTGCCGGCATTATCGCTGGGGCTTTGGCACAATTTCGGGGGCGTTGATGTGTTCGAAACCGCCCGTGCCTTAATTCATACCGCTTTTGACAACGGTATCACGCATTTTGATCTGGCCAATAACTATGGTCCGCCGCCCGGCAGCGCCGAGGAAACCTTCGGACGGATTCTTAAGCACGACCTGACTGGGCACCGGGACGAATTTATTATCAGTACCAAGGCCGGCTATTTGATGTGGCCCGGCCCCTATGGCGACGGGGGTTCTCGAAAATACCTGTTATCCAGTCTTGACCAATCGCTTCATCGAATGGGGCTTGAGTATGTTGACATTTTTTATTCGCATCGTCTTGATCCCCAAACGCCGCTGGAAGAAACAATGGATGCCTTGGCTCAGGCGGTGCGTCTGGGAAAAGCCCTGTATGTCGGCGTGTCAAATTATCCGCCCGAACAAACGCGTCGTGTTGCCGCCCTACTCAAAGAACGCGGCATCCCGCTGCTGATCCATCAGCCCCGTTATTCGCTGCTGGCCCGCGATGTTGAAACCAACGGACTGTTTGAGACATTGCGTGACCTGGGAATCGGCTGCATCTGCTTTAGTCCGCTGGCCCAGGGGCTGTTGACAGATAAATACCTTCAGGGAATTCCGGCCGAGTCTCGTGCCGCCAAACCACACGGCTTCCTCAAAAAAGAAACTATCACGCCGGAACTCGTTCAAAAACTGAACACCTTTAATGCCATTGCCGCCAAACGCGGACAGACACTGGCTCAAATGGCCCTGGCGTGGATATTACGTCGGCCGGAGGTTACCAGCGTTCTGATCGGGGCCAGTCGTCCGGAACAACTGCTGGACAATCTGGCAGCATTGAACAACATCACTTTTGATGAGGCGGAACTCGAAACGCTGTGCAAATAGGAACGCGGCAAGTTGAAAAACTCAGATGGATTTTAGGTGCTCACTTTGTGCTTTTGCCCCTTGGGTAAGTCTGTCTTGCAGGTATCCCAAAGTATTCAGAAAGCTGTCGCCGGACGGCGTCAAAAGCAAATAACCGATAGGCGTTGAGTGTAAGTGAAAAATCTACATCAGCCCTTGTGGGACTGGGTGACTTTGGCATGCGAACCACATAATGCCCACGATTGCACTTGTTCAAAACACAGAATTTGTGGAAACATCTCAAAAAAAATCGGCGGCAACGCTTCAGACACCCTTTTCTTCTGCTTTTTTATATCTAAAGCCTGCCTTGGCTCTGTTTATGGGATTTTGATTGTATTTATGGTTTGTCTTTTTTTCCTTAGATCAACCGAAAAGTCGCTTGACCGCTGAGGGTCGGCGTGTTAATCTGACGACCAACAATGAGAAAGGGATTGAAACGATGGATTTATTGTTTCCTGCGGCATTACGGATTATCACGGCAGTCGCCTTAATTTATTTTGGATTGGGGCTGTTTAATATCCATTGGTTGATGCGGGTGCGTGCCATTGCTGCCCTATCGGTCGGAGCATTGCTGGTCGGGGCCGTGGGCTGGCCATTGGTGCGGCCGGAGTTGCCTGTCGCGACAATCACGCTTGTGAACGGTTCGATTAGTCTGCCAGGGGCTATAGGCTGTGTGTTGTTGGCATTTTCGGCAGGATTTATCGCCTTTTTTGTATCGTGGCCAGCCGGTAAAATCCTTGCCCCCTATGCCGCCCCGACGGGCTTGGCTATCTGGGCAATGTTCAGCGGCAATATGCATCAACTTCTTCTGGATCATTATGAGCCAGCCCGACGAGAAACGCTGTATGCCGCCCTTCGGTGGGAAGGATTTTTTTGGCTGCTGATTTGTGCGGCCGGATATTTGGGGGTATTGGCGGCCTCTCGTCTGGTGGGGGCTAAAATTCTCATCCTCGGCCAATTCAACAGCGACAAGCCCAAAGGAACGGCTATTTTGACCAATATCCTGTTGGCAATGGGGATAACACTCGTGGTCAGTTGGGTCGCAGTGGGCATATTTGTTCAGGACGTCCATCAAGTTGACCCCGAACTGGGGACGGTTGTGGGTCAGCCGGGCAACCGCCAGATTGCCTTTGGCGTGTTTACGGCGTTTTGTATTTCCGCTTATCTGGTCAAATATACCCTTAAAATTGGATATTTACCTGTCGCGGCCGCATCGGTTTTACTCACATTTGGCGGTTCTATGGCTTTGCTTCGGGGTCAAACTCTGAGCCATCTGGCCGGAAATTGGCCGATTGCATATTTTAATCACGCCGTTAATGCCATAACGCCGCTGCAAATGGTGGCCTTTGCCGTGCTGGGATCTATCACGGGCTATTGGATGGCAGTGAAGTTTCACCATCTGTCGTGGCAAACACATTAATGTCCGATAAATGAACAAATTCAGTTAAATCTGAGCATTCGGGGGTGTTGTTTAATTCATATAAGTTATTAAAATAGAATAACTTATAAAGAATCAACTCGGTTTTTGGAAGTTTTTTTTATTCTAATCCATTTTTTCATTACGTCCTGGCCTGTCTTTTGCCGAATAAAATGGCGTCCTGTAAAGAGGAAATAGAGTGTAGGGATAAAAAAATTTCGCTCTATGCAGGGCCAACAAACGTATAAATGGTGTATAATAAAGCAAATAGGCTATGTGGTACGGTTTTTGTTTTTTTGAACCCAACCGGCATAAGCAAAGGAGTCACGGATGTTGGTTTTAAGCAGACAGAAAGATGAGTCGATCATGATCGGCGACGATGTCGAAATCGTTATCGTCGATGTTCGCGGCGACAAGGTGCGTCTGGGTATCAACGCCCCGCGTAATATCGCTGTGCATCGTAAAGAAATATATCTGGCGATTCAAAAAGAAAAGGAAAAAGAGAACCAAAAAGTCGCCAACAATCATTAACCCTTCACATCCCCCTTTCCTGAAGAGTTAAGTAGATTCTAACGCAGAATTCATCTTTCCTCTTTTACCAAAATCTGATACAGAATATCACCAAACCATTCTGTCCAGGTGTGTCAAAAGAACACAGCTAACCGACCCTAAATCTCCCAAAACACCATCAATCAGGCCGCGTGAGCAACGAAACGGGGTGTATCACCTCGACATGTCGATCACATAAGGTTTCAATCTGCATTTTACAAGCGGCACATTCGGTCAATATTATATCCGGCCGATAGGCATCGATCGCTGACTTGAGAGTTTGGCCAATGGCGGCGGATAAATCACGGTTTTTGGCCTGCATTCCGGCTGTGCCGGCCAATCCGCAACATCCGGAATTAAGATCGTACACGTCCAGTCCACATAGATCATGGAGCAATTGCGGCGTTAAGGCGGTATCCCGAAGCGGCTTGAGATGACAGGGCGCATGATATGCAATCCGCTTGTTTGCGTATGCCTCGGCCGGCATTTTCAGACGGTCGCTAATGTCCGGATGGTCGGAAATCAGTTCGCTCAGATAGGCCATAAGTTCCGTTGTCTGGTGAGAGAGTGTGTAAGCGGCCTGCGAAGTATCGATTAAATCCATCTCCGGCCCCAAACACAGCGCTGCGCTGGGCTCGGAACAAACCACCCGGTACCCCATAGCTGCGTAAGGACCCACCCGCCGCAGGGTGTAGGCCAAATCTTGGCGTGCCCGTTTGATATCACCATAGACAAACGCCGGCATCGGCGCCGGCCGTTGTGGAGGCACAACCACTTCAACCCCGGCACGGTGCAACACATCCAATACCGCCCGGCCAAGTCGGTGATCGTTGTAATTGGCAAAACTGTCCACAAAATACACCGCCCTGTCAACCGGCGATTCCACCGGACTCCATTCAGCCAGCAGTGCCCCGGCACGACGCACGAAAGAGCCTCGCTCAAAATGCGGCAACGGGCGGTTACGATCCAGGCCGATTGTTTTTTCCGTCAGCCAGCGAAGCAACGCCTGTTGGAGAACCCAATTGCTCAGGGGAGCAAAGGTACAGGCCAACAGGCTCAGCCAGCGATTGTGAATAAGGGCCAACTCAGGCGCGGTAAAGCCGGTATGTTTGGCAAGCTGGGCCCGCGCCTCAATGATCAATCGCGACATATCCACACCGGCGGGACATTCTATAGAACACATCTTGCAATTAACGCACAAGGCCAGATGCTGCTTCAACTGCGCATCATCCAACGGTTGGCCACTGCTTTCTGCGGCCATCCAGGCACCAATCAAGTTCGCCTTGGCTCGTGTGGTCGCCAACTCCTCACTCGTTCCGCGAAACACCGGACACATCCGCGTGCCTGGCGCTGTCGCCAGACACACACCGCAACCATTGCACTGCTCGACTTGCAGTCGAAACGCCTCGGGTTCCAGATGCAACACAGTCGCGAAAGGCGTCGCAGCCGCCAGCGATTCTACCCGCAGATGCTTAATCATCACATCTGGATCGTCATTGATGATTTTTCCGGGATTTAAGATACCATTAGGGTCGAACAGGCTTTTGACCCGTTTGAGCAAGTCATAATACACATCGCCGTATTGTTGTCGAATGAATGCCGCGCGCAACAGGCCATCGCCGTGTTCGCCGCTGATCGATCCGCCCAACGACCAGGCCAGCGAAAAGACCTCCTCGGCAATCTGCCGCATGACCGCAATATCCTCGGCCTTGCGCAAATCCAAATAGGGCCGGATGTGCAGTTCACCATCGCCGGCATGGCCGTAATAGGCGGTTGGGAAATGGGTGGTTGTGCTGATTTTCTCCAGACCGGCAATGTAGGCATCCAACCGCCGATAGTCCACGGAGACATCTTCGATAAAGGCCAGCGGATGTGCCTGCCCTGAGCCGCGATTCAGCAGGGGCACAGCGTCCTTGCGCGATTTCCAGAGAAGGGCCTGTCGCGACGCATCAAGGTATTGTGTCGCTTGCCGCGCTAAACTGGCTGTGGCTTTGATGGTCGCGGCAATTTTGTCCTGAACGGTTTGCATATCCGGCCCGGAATGCTCCACCAGCAGCGTGGCCGCACAGTCAACCGGCAAAATATCCCGGTATTGCGGAAACGCATCGCGTGCCATCGTTGCCAAGGTTTTATCCATCAATTCACAGGCATCAGCTCCGCTTTCGACGATAATCGGCACGGCCCGAGCCATCATCTCGAAATTATCAAACTCAAACTGAACCAGCCCGCGGGCCTTTTCCACAGGGACCGTTTTCAAGGTGATCTGGGTAAAAATCCCCAGAGTCCCTTCGGAGCCGCTCAGCAGACGTGCCATATTGACAACACCGCCGGTAACTGCGCCGTTTAAGGTATAGGCACAGCGGTTTCGTTTCGTGGCGGGCTGGGCCTGCGCAATCAGATGTTCATTCGGGCCCAACAACTCAAGGCACCCTTCAAGCACTCGCCGCCCGGCTGCCTCGAGGCAGTCCTCCGGTCGCATGCCATTGCGAAAATCGCACACTGTCCCGTCTGCCAACACGGTGCGTAACATCTGGACGTGGTCACAGATAAAACCGTATCGAAGCGAATGGGCCCCTGTGGCATTGTTGGCCACAACGCCGCCGATAACCGCGCGATTGCCGCTGGACGGATCCGGTCCGATCTTTCGCCCCCACTTTGCAAGATGACGGTTCAGATCGTCCAGCACGACGCCCGGCTGAACGCATACCCATGAACCATCTTCGGCCGTTTGCAAAATTTGTGTCATATATCGCCGGACATCCAGCACGATGCCTTCGGTCAGGGATTCGCCCGCCACGCCGCTGCCGGCACCGCGTGCGGCTATGGGAATGGCGTTCTCGGCGGCATAACGTACTGCGGCGATCACATCCGCCTCCTCACGCGGCATCACCACACATTGCGGCATCAGCCGGTAAATACTGGCATCCACGCTATAGGCAAGTCGATGAAAGACATCCACCCGCACATCGCCGCTGAGCCGCCCGGCCAATTCGGAACCTATCGTTTCGACTGTCTTGGTTGTCGTCAACGCGTTCTATCCTGAAAAACATGTTATCCATCATTGTTGTTTGAGATTACAGAGACCACCTTGAGCACTGAGCAGCCTTGCTTTTTGAGCATTCGGCATACCGTATCGGCCGATTGCCCCGCAAGCGTGAACACTACCGCCGCATCGGCATTACGGACAAGCGAGCCGTTTCGCTGAAACGTGTCCAAATACGGAGCATTCAACAAAACCACATCGTAAGAACGCCGGGCATCCGCCAAGATAGTTTTGAACTTTTCCGTGCTAAGCGCTGCCTGACAATGCGCCGGCACAATTGCTACCTTCTCAAGGGGGGTTTCGAGAGGCAACCTTGAACAATCTCGACCGTCCATATCAAAAACAGAAGCCACCGCGTTACGTTTAGTATCCAGATCGATCAACAGGCATTTAGAGGTCTCGGCCAACCGAATAGCGATATTCACCGGAATGATAATGGGCAAATCCCTGGGCGTTTTGCCGGCCAGCACCACCACCGGCGCCCGGCCGGTTGTTTTTTTCAGTGCAGTGAGCAAGGCACAACTCTCACGGACCGCATCACGGATAGGGATTGCCGCGCAAGCCGTTGATGCCTTTTGTTTTCGGCTGATCAGAAGCCCGATTACGGCACAAACCAACACCACAAAAAAAATGCCTGCCGCGATCCCATAAAACCAGGGGCTGTACATCAACGCGGTAAACCATTCGGGAAGCCCTTCTATAGATACGGCACACATGGCAGTCAATTGGAAATGGGCAACCGGGCAAAGCGGGATGAAATATCGCGGCCGCAAAAACGCCGAATATTTTTCTCAACAATGCTGCTTAGCAAGGCACGCTGATAAGGGGTCAGGTATTCGCCCTGCCCGCCCGGCAGTCGATCGATATGGACGGATCGATTCAATCCAGTTGAAAAAGAGACGGCCTTTTCCGGTTGAGGATTGGGAAAATACTGTTCCATCACGTGTTCAATGGCGTCATTTTGCGGCGTTTTGCCGCAAGGACGGGGCTGGCGACGCCGCGCAGCGGCTGCTTTTCGCTGTTCGGCCAAAATCTGCTCGGCCAGGTTAAATGCGGGAATCCCAGGATCGGTTTCCGAGGCCAAATGCTGCTCAAGATGTACGTCATCTTCCGAAATAACGTCCTCGTACGGCTCGCAGTACGGCTCAGGCTCCGGTTCGTCCATCAGCTCGCTCTGTTCATGGCTCATCGCGGCCTGCTGCGATGCAATCCGGCGGTGGGCATCCTCAAGGGCATCTCTCAACTCGGCATTCTCTTGGGTGAGTCGAGCATTATCGGCATTGGCCTGGGCGCTTTGTGATTGGGCATTCGATAGTTCTGTACAGAGCGTCTCTACCTCCTGCTGCCGCTCGGTCAGTGTTTGCGCGGCGGCTTCCTGAGCGGCCTTCAGGGCGTCAATCGTTCTGGCCCATTCGAGGGCCTGTTCCTCAAGCCGCTTTGCTATATCGCCTTTTTCCTGATCGGAGCGGCGCAGCTGCTGAGCCTGCTGAGCCAACACAGCGGCATATTCTTCAACGCGAAACTGAAGCGCCGACAGTTCATTGATTTTCTCGGCAAGCTGACGTTCCAGGTCCTCAATCCGCCGCTGCTTATCGGCTGCAGCCTGAACCGATTCGTCAAGACTTTGGAGAAGTTGTTTGTTCTTTTTCTGAAGATCATCGACTTCCTGAATCCTTTCATTCAAACGATTCAGGCTTTCTTCCAAAGCCGTCTGGAGTTGTTGAGCCGATTCGACAGGGGATTGAGATGGCGGCTGGTTGCCATCGCCGTTGTGGTCAGGTGCGTGTGTATTGTCCTGATTCTTGTGAATTGCCTCAAACGGCAGAATGCGAACACCCATCGTCTGATTGGACGAGGACGCCGGAGAAGATTCACCAGGCTGGACGGATTGACGCTCAGGTTGTTGACGGTGCTGGTGGTTTTCCAGGTGTTGCGATTCTACGGCGTTTTCGGTCTGAAGGGGCCGAGCGGTCCCGTCGGTGGTCTGAGGCTCCTGCGATACCGCTTCCGGACGGATCGGACGGACAGCACGTATCACCTTCTGCAACTGCGCTTTGCATTGCAGAATATCGTCATCCAGCTCGTTTTTTTTGTACGACTCGCCTTGCATCCGATCCTCCGATCGATATACAGCCACTCCGTCATTGCTCGTTTTATCTCATTATAGTGACCAATAGGCGCAAAATCAAGTCGTCCGGCCAGGGAGAGTGCAAATTTATCATTATCTGCAGCAACTTTATTCAATACTCGCCCCGCTCTCGGAGGGCTTATTTGGGCGCAGGGCCGAGTGAATAGAGAGTATAGTTTCTCACGTTATACTGATGAAGGATATCTTCTACATGCTGAATTGAAACCGCTTTCAAATATTCAATATCCTGCACCACGGAGATATACTCTTTACGATAGACCCAGTTAAAACCAAGATTAACCAGCCGTCCCATGGGCCGCTCACTTTTGAGCGCGACCGAACTAATCGCCTTGTTCCGAGCCGATTCCAACTCCTCGGGGCAGATGCCTTTGGTTGTCACATCATTAAAAATTGAATTCAGTATATCTTCTACATGGTGAACATTTTCAGGGTCGCAGCAGATATAACTGCAAAATGCCCCCACGGCATCCATCGAGGCCAATTCCAGCGAAGCCGAATCCGCGACAGCCGGGTCCACCAGCGACCAGAAATAACGCGAACCGCTGCCGTCGCCAAGAATCAGACTTAGCAATTGGGCCGCGTACCATCGATCATCCTGCATGGAAACGGCGGGGCTGAACAAGGCCAGATGTTGACGAGTCAACCCAACTTTTTGGTCATAGACCTTTTGCGGTACCGCGTGGTGCGGCGGC
>JAAYQH010000424.1 GCA_012519365.1 Planctomycetota bacterium
CCACATAGCGGCGTGAATAAGGCAAAAAACTATACGTATTGTTGTAAGGAGCGCTGAACGGCCCGAACAATTCCCGCCAGCGGGTGCGTTTGTAAAGTTCGTAGGCATAGTTGATGGCATGGCCGCACTCGTGCCGCAGCAGTTTCATGCAGTGGGTCTCGTCGGCGCCTTCGGCCTCCAGCATCATCTTCTGTTCCAGCTCAATCAGTCGCGGATGGGCCAGCCAAAATGGAATCCCGATTATCGGCATTTTTTCGGGGCAAAGCCATTCATCAGCCAGATAGCACGGCGGACGGAAACGGATTCCCCGTTCGTGCAGTTCTTGATACAGCTGTGTGATTCGCACCTGCAGGATTGAGCCGGTGATGCTGACTTGCAAATCGCGCACCCGCATCGCCAGCAGCTCCGCGTCGGAAAGCCGCGTCCAGTCCACCGGTTTATGCGGTTGAGGCTCGGACTTTTTGGGCATAGTCTCAGTTGGCACACAGACGGCTGCGGAGAATTTGCGCCCGCAGGCTGTCGCGTTGTTCGGCGTCGAGCATACGTCCGGCGCGAAGCTGTAAATGGGCCGGCTGGGTCAGCATGAACAACTCATTGACCGTGGCGATGTCCACGTTTTCAATGCGCCCCAGATTGACGCCGAGTCGAACATTGCTCAGTAAAAACAATGCCTCCTGTGAACTGATCAGGCAGGCGTTTCGCAAAACGCCCAAGGCTCGATGAATCTTGTCATCGAGGGTCTGCGGGCGTTTGGTGATCAGGGTTTTTCGGGCTTCCAGTTCGTAGGCGGCGATTTTCGGGACGATGCGACTGACAAAATCATCCACGATCTGTGTTTCACTGACACCGAGGGTGACCTGATTGGACAGTTGAAACAAATCGCCGATCGCCTCGGTGCCTTCGCCGAACAGGCCGCGGACAGCCAGATCGCAGTCCCGTGCGGCAGTGAGCACCTTGTCAATTTGACCGGTCATTTTCAGGGCCGGCAGATGCAGCATCACCGAGACCCGAATGCCGGTGCCCAGATTGGTCGGGCACGCGGTCAGATACCCGTACCGCCGGTCAAAGGCGTATTCGACCTTTTGCTCTACCAAATCGTCGATGCGATTGATTCGCTGCCAGCAGGAATGCAAATCCAGTCCCGCCGCCAGCACCTGCATGCGAAGATGGTCTTCTTCGTTAATCATCGCCGAAAACCCTTCTCCGGCTGCGATTACAACGCCGCGAGGGCCTTTGGCTTTGGCCAGACGCCAGCTAATCAGATGCCGCTCGGTGAGCAATTCCCGTTCCACCAGCGAGGTGTGTTCTACGTCGATATAGGACATTTCACCATTCCCATCCAAATCCAGCAGGGCCGCCTTGAACAGTTCCAGTACCGCCTGCTGCTGCTCGTGCGACAGACATGGCAAAAACGGATACCCCGACGCGTTGCGCGCCAGGCGGATCCGCGAAGAGATTACCACCTCGGAAAAAAGTCCCTTTCCACGCCCGAACCAGGCGCTGGATGTTTTACATAAATCCGCTGGTTTCATAGTCAACGTCTGCCCTCAAAAAAGACAACGCTGTTTATTCGTATTTCCTGATTTCATCGCGCAATTGGGCGGCTTTTTCGTAATCTTCGTTTTTGACCGCATCGTCCAGTTGTTTTCGCAGCTGCCGCAGAGCGATGTCCCGTCTTTGTTCGGAGGGGATGCGATTGGGTATTTTGCCGCAATGTCGGTTTTTGCCGTTGTGGCTCCGCTCGATCAACGGCAGCAGTTCCTTCTCGAAGACTTTATAATCAAAAGGACAACCCAGCAGGCTCTCTTTGGCGAACCGTTTAAGCGTCATTCCGCATTCATGGCACGATTTGTCCGGAATATAGGACTGTTCGGCCTTGCTTGTCTCGGCGGCCTGCGGCTGGACGCTC
>JAAYQH010000425.1 GCA_012519365.1 Planctomycetota bacterium
ACCGTTCGGGTCGGTCATACGGCCGAGAATCTGCCCGAGGATGTCGATGCGGTTGTGATCAGTGCAGCGGTAACCGCGGGCAATCCGGAACTGGCGCGGGCCTCGGAATTGGGCTGCCCGATTCATAAATACGCCCAGATGCTCGGTCAATTGTTTGACGCCTGCTGCGGGATTGCGGTCAGCGGCACGCACGGCAAAAGCACGACGGGAGCGTGGATTTCGTATCTGCTTTCAGAATGCAGACTTAAGCCTAATTTTATTATCGGAGCCGAGGTGCCCCAGTTGGGCGGCTCCAGCGGGGTGGGCAACGGGCGGTATTTTGTGGCCGAGGCCTGCGAGTATGACCGAAGTTTTTTGAATCTGCATCCGCATATCGCAATTATCCTTAATATAGAGCAAGACCATCTGGATTATTATCGTAATGAAGACGAGATTGTCGAAGCGTTTGGTGAATTTGCAGCAGGCATCAAGCCGGAGGGCCTGTTGATTGCCAACGGCGGCGATAAAAACGTCGCTCGGGTAGTCCGAAGGCTCAAAGGCAGCCGTCGGGTGGTAACAGTCGGGCTGGAGCCGGGCAGCGATTATACCGCCCAGAACGCAGCAATTGAAAAAGGGCTTTATACGTTCGATGTGCTGCGCAATGGCCGCCGGCTGGGCCGGGCAAAAAGCGGCCTGCCGGGACCCCATAATGTCTATAACGCGGTGGTTGCCGCAGCAGCGTGCATTGAGGCGGGCGTGCCCGAAACGGAGGTCCTTGACCGGCTGGGATACTTTGGAGGCATTGACCGTCGGCTGATGCTCAAGGCACAACTGGAGGGGGTGACCATTCTTGATGATTACGCGCACCATCCGACGGAGATTCGGGCCTCGCTGGCGGCCATTCGACAACGCTACGAGCCGCGGCGGCTGTGGTGTGTCTTTCAGCCGCATCAGTACAGCCGAACACGTTTTTTACTTGATGATTTTGCGGAAAGTTTTAAGCTTGCCGATATTACTATTGTGCCGGAAATTTACTTTGTGCGAGATACCGCCGAAAGCAAAAGCACTGTCAACGCCGAGATACTCGTCGATCGGATTCGACAGCAGCAGTGTCAGGCATTGTTTATCAATGAGTTTGCGGGTATTGTCAATCACTTAAAACAACATGTCCGAGAGGGCGACGTGGTGGTAACCATGGGCGCCGGGACGATTTGGAAAGTTGCCGATGAATATATTCAATGGCTTAGAGAGCATCGTTAAGGAAAATGTGCCGCTGAAGGATTTGACGTGGTATGCGTTGGGCGGAACGGCTGAGTATCTTGTGCGTCCGCAAACCCTTGAACAGCTTCAGGAAGTGGTGCGGCGCTGTTCGCAGGAGCAAATGCCGATGCGGGTGCTGGGGTACGGCTCGAATCTGCTGGTCAGCGATGCGGGTGTCAAGGGCGTCGTGCTGAAACTGGACGCCGAGCAGTTTGCGCGGGTGGACTTCGATAAAAGCAATCTCAAAGTCGGCGCCGGGGCCAATCTGAACAAACTGGTCCTGGACTCGGTCCGCAAGGGACTTAGCGGTCTGGAAGCCTTGACGGGCATTCCCGGCTCGATCGGCGGGGCTATTCGTATGAACGCGGGCGGCAACTTCGGCGATATCGGCTCGTGTACCCAAAGCGTGACCGTGATGAACATTAACGGCGAAATTTTTGAAAAGCACAAACCCGAACTGGTGTTTGATTACCGCTGGGTCAACATCACCGCACCGATTATCCTTGAGGCAACCCTTGAGCTGACACCCTCGGACCCCGACCAAATGCTCAAGACCGTTAAGGAGGTGTGGATTTACAAGAAAAACACGCAACCACTCAATACACGAAATGCCGGCTGCATTTTCAAGAACCCGCGCGGGATGAGTGCCGGGGCGTTGATCGATCGGGCCGGCCTGAAAGGCACACAGATCGGCGGGGCCAGGGTCAGCGAAAAACACGCCAATTTTATCACGACCGAAAGCGGCTGCACCAGCGCCGATGTCAAAAAACTGATCGACTTAATCCGAGAAAAGGTCCGAGAAAAATTCGACGTGGAACTCGAACTGGAAATTGAGATATGGTAAGCAAGCTCATCGTTCTGAGGCCATTGGTGATAGGGTAGTTTTCTCAGATGGGTGCATTGAAAGGGTTCCGATGCAGAAACACGACGCCGTCTCTCTTGCAAAAACTGAACTTGCTTTACGTTCCTGTTTAACCGAATTATCAAGAATGATTCGCCGTCTAAAGAAAGTATGATCCGTGTTTTTCAAAGCGAAACCAAAAGTATCTGTTAAACCGCAAACTCCGAATTAAGAATTAAAAACTCCATCTTTAACAATGCCGCATAATCAAAAAACAATCAAGGTCGGCGTATTGGCCGGAGGGATTGGGTCGGAGCGTCAGGTCAGTCTTCAGAGCGGACGGACAATTTTTGATGCGCTGCGACAGGCGGGTATCGATGCGGTGTTGTCAGATATCACGCCGGATGATATACGGATTCTGGATGACGCGTCAATCGATGTGTATTTTTTGGCGCTGCACGGCCGATTCGGCGAGGACGGCAGCGTCCAGACGCTGCTTCAGCAGCGGCGG
>JAAYQH010000426.1 GCA_012519365.1 Planctomycetota bacterium
AAAGCTGCCGCATTTGTTTAATTCGCTCCTGTTCGCTCCACGCCGCCATATCGCCGCAGCACACAATAACTGCGTCGGCCTGTCCGATAAACTTCTGCCCTATCGCCAACTGGCGCAACAATTCTTTTGTGGCGGTCTCTTTGACAGCCACAAAATGCCAGGACTGAACATTCGCCCAACTGGGGGCTCGACGGGCAGCATCCAAAATCCGCCGCAGCACGTCGTCGGGGATGGGACGTTGATCATATTTTCTGACACTGCACCAATTTGCTATTTCAGACATAAGATCGTTCATCTTTTGCCCTTTCTTGATTCAATCGCATATTCTTACGAACACTGCAAACCATCGTCGCTGTTATCGCAGAGCGACTGAAAAAACCTCGCTGCTTACTATCATCATAATCGGTTCAGCGCCGTTTGGGAAGCAAAAAATCAGTGGCAAATGAGGCACTTGGGTTTGACAGGTTCGGTAAGAACGGCCTTGAGAAAGCGAGAGGTGATGAGTTTTTCGAGCCGCACGATTTGGTTAGGCGTCAGGTCTTTGGTGCTGATTTGGCCGCCGGCGTAACTGGGGTGGCCGCCGCCGGTGCCTTTGCGCGCGACAAGATGATGCATCACCTTGTCAGCCGGCGGCTGTTCGGCATCGGTACGCAGAGAGATACGCAGCGTATCGCGGCAAAAGCCGTACACCATGACCCAATTGGTCAGATCGTCGCGCAACAGCAAATCGGCTACTTCGGCAATCATATCGGCGTTTTCGATAGCGCCGAGATTGGTCACAATGGCGTTGCCGTACACGCGGGCATGCTTTAGGGCATCGGCGAGCATCTGGAAATAATCCCGCCCCACTTTGCCGCGCTGAATGGCGCTGAGCATCCTCAGGTTGGCAATGGGGAACAACTCCGTAAGGGCCTGAATATCGGCGCGCGAGACATCTCGGCCCAGGTCCTGCGTATCGGAACGAATGGCATACAGGATCGCCGTGGCCAGCGGGGTGTCCAGTTTGATCTGGGCGGCCTTGAAATATTCGTACAAAATCGTCACCGTCGCGCCGTAATGAGAGCGGATATCGGTAAAGCGACAATGGCGGGTCAGCCGACGGCAAGGATGATGATCGATGACAATATCCGGCTCGATGGTGGCCGGCAGCGAATTGTTGCCGGTGCCGGGCTGGGTATCGACCAGGGCATACAGTTCAAAAATTGTCAGATCGATCTGATCCAGGGGGCGCAGATTCAGGCCGAGATATTTGACCAGGGCTCGATTTTCACCGCGTCCGACGGTGCCGCTATGGGCAATGGAACACTGCACCTCGGCCAGCGTATTGGCCAACTTGCGAAGAGCCACCGCCGCAGCGATGGAATCGGGATCGGGGTCGTCCTGCATGACAATTAACATTGTTTTATGCCCTTGCAGCACCGCCTTGAGCTGTTCGATTTTTGACTTTGCCTTTTCCATGTATCCGGTCGCATCCTCTGCGCTTATTTGCCCTTTCGAAACGGTCTGAAAAGTTGTGTAAGATTCAAACCGCCTGGGAATTTTCGCGGCCCCAGTTTTCCCTGGCTGACCTGGTCCACTTCCTCCACCGAATAAAAGGCGTTGGGGTTATAGGCCTGAATGATCTGAATGACCCTCGGCAGATCCTGTTTGTTGACAATGGTAAACACCATTTTCATCGGACCAAATGCCCCGCGTCCCTCAACGGCGGTAACGCCGTACTGAGAGCGTTTGAGTGATTCGATCAGTTGGTCGGTATTTTCAACGGTCATCACCCTGACCAAAACCACCCCCAGGGACATTTTGTTGGTCAGGGTGATGCCGATGTAGTTTCCCATCGCAAAGCCGCCGGCGTAAGCCAAGTAGCACATCGGATTATCCAGATTCTGCATGATTTGCCCGATGGCCAGCAGCCAGATCAGCACTTCCCAAAATCCCGCCACCGCAGCCAGCACCCGGTAGCCGCGTGATACAAATATCACCCGTGAGGTGCCGATGCTGACATCCATAATACGCGCCACGAAAATCAGCAACGGCAGCACCACCCACCCATACAAATCAGGATGTAACGCACACCATTCCTGCAAAACAATATCCTTTCTTATAGAAACCTGAACCCCTAAACGGCGAGGCCCTGTTTAGAGCCACTTTTTCTTTCTGAAAAAATACACCATCACGGTCAGCGATGCAAGAATGAGCCCCCAAAATCCCCACGGATAAGCCCAGGCCCATTTCAATTCGGGGAAATGCTCAAAATTCATCCCGTACACGCCGGCAATAAAACCGAGGGGCATAAAAAACGTCGCTATGACCGTCAGGACTTTCATCGCGGCGTTCATTTTGTTGCTCAAACTGGACAGGTAAATATCCAGCATGCCGGAGACGACATCGCGGAAACTTTCGATAATATCGAGAATCTGCACGGTATGATCATAAACATCCCGCAGATAGACGCGGGTGGGCGGTTTAATGAGGTCCGTCTCGGAACGCATCATCGCGCTGAGTAGTTCGCGAAGGGGCCAGACGGACTTGCGAAGCAGCGTCAGTTCGCGTTTCATATAAT
>JAAYQH010000427.1 GCA_012519365.1 Planctomycetota bacterium
GCTATCGGTACTGGTTCTGGCGCCAGGCGGAGATTGCCAAACGGCAGGCCGCTGCCAAAGGACGCGGCGACGGGGCCATTCCGTTGCCGGTTGGCGAGTGTGTAATTCGCGACGTTATGGACACGCTCGATTTTACCGGTACGACCGATGCGTATAATGTAGTCGAGGTTCGTGCACGCGTAGAAGGCTATCTTCAGTCTATCCACTTTGATGACGGGGCATATGTTGAAAAAGACCAGCTTCTGTTTACAATAGAGCCGGATATGTATCGGGCCCGACGTGATGAGGCCGCCGCGTCTCTCAAGGCCGCCCAAACCGAACTGAAGCGGGCCCGCGAGGATTTGGAGCGGATCGAAAAGGCTGTTCGCAGCGGCTCGGTCAGTCAACAGGATTTGACCCGAGCGCAGGCCGCCTTTGATACGGCCCAGGCCCAGGTAATGGGGGCACAGGCGGCACTGGATACGGCCGAATTGAATTTGAGCTATACCGAGATTCGCAGCCCGATTGCCGGTCGCATCGGACGCCGTCTGGCGGATGTGGGCAATCTGGTCGGCGCCACCGATCGGACTGTCTTGACCACAGTGCGGCAGATTGAGCCGATTTATACCTATTTCTATGTCAGCGAATATGTGCTCAAGGACAATTTGCTGCGACGGTTTCAGGGCGATCAGGGCGCTGAGCCAATGAAGCTGAATGTGGGCCTTCCTCATCACGAAGATTACCCCTATGCAGGCATCATTGATTTCCTGGACAACACGGTCGATCATCGCACCGGAACGGTATATGTGCGGGGTGTACTGCCCAATAAAGAGCATACGCTGCTGCCGGGGATGTTTGTGCGGGTCAGTTTGCCGATCCAGGAACGAAAGAACGCGGTTTTGGTTCCTGAAATGGCCGTCTTGAGCGATTTGGGGGGCAAATACCTGCTGGTGGTTGACCAGGGCAATACCCTGCGCCGGCGTGATATCCAGCTGGGAGCCAGTTACGGCGAATTACGTCTGGTCACCGAAGGCCTGGACGGCAGCGAAACCTTTCTCATCGGCGGTTTCCATATCGCCCGGGCGGGGATGCCGATTCAACCGGTTCGCGAAGGACAGACACCGCCGGGCGGGATGCCGAACACCTCCTCTGAAAGCACCACGGACAAGGTCGCCCCCGCCCCAAGCGGAAACAGAGGTTGATACAACGTGGCTTGAATGCTTAACCATATGAAATAAAAACCCTGATGTCTTAACAGGATCATCCTATGTTCAGTAAGTTTTTTATTGATCGACCGATTTTTGCAAGCGTGATCGCCATCGTTATCATGCTGATAGGCGCCATCGCGTTGACGATGCTTCCGGTGGAAAAAACGCCCAACATCACACCGCCAACGGTGATGGTGACGGCACACTATCCCGGTGCCAACGCCGAGACCGTGGCCGAAACCGTGGCCACACCGCTGGAAGAGGCCATCAATGGCGTGGACAACATGATTTATATGAGCTCCAGCAGCAGCGACAACGGCACGATGATGCTCACGGTAACCTTTAAGGTCGGCACCGATATAGATATGGCGACGGTGCTGGTGCAAAACCGTGTTTCACAGGCCGAACCGTTGCTGCCGGAAGAAGTGATTCGCGAGGGCGTTACCACACGAAAACGTTCGACCAATATCGCGATGATGGTCTCGTTTTACGCCATTGACGGCCGCTATGATGACATTTATATGAGCAACTATGTCACATTGAACGTCAAGGATGTATTGGCCCGTGTGCCCGGGGTCGGCGAAGTCAATCCAATGGGCGATAAGAGTTACGGCATGCGTGTCTGGCTGGATCCGGAGCGTCTGCGCGCCCACGAGTTGACCACCGATGATGTGGTCGCGGCCATTCGCGAGCAGAACATTCAGGTGGCCGCCGGTCAGATTGGCAGCATGCCCAGCCCGCCCGACCAGCAGTTTCAATACACCATCAAGACACTGGGGCGTCTAAGCACGCCTCAGGAGTTCAGAGAGATTATTATCCGCTCAGACTCAGAGGGACGTCTGCTACGTCTGGGGGATGTGGCCAGAATCGAGTTGGGCTCCGAAATGTATTATTGGAATGCCCGATTGAGAGGGCAGCCCTCGATTGCAGTGGCCATTTACACCCTGCCGGGCGCCAATGCCCTGGAGGTGGTAGACGGCGTCCGTGAAGCGCTGGCCAACCTGGAACCCTACTTTCCCGAAGGCCTGGCTTATACCGAACCGTATAGCCCGACGTTGTTTATTCGCGAGTCTATTCGTGAAGTGTTCAATACCCTCCTGATGGTGGTCGCACTGGTCATCTTGGTCGTGTTTGTCTTTCTGGAAGACTGGCGCGCAACGCTCATCCCGGCGGCAGCCATTCCGGTCTCGCTGATCGGCACCTTTGCGGTGATGATGGCGCTGGGGCTGTCAATCAACACAATGACCCTGTTCGGCCTGGTGCTGGCAATTGGCATTGTCGTGGATGATGCGATCCTGGTGGTGGAAAACACGGTGCGCATTATTGACGACGAGGGGTTGCCCCGCAAAGAAGCGACCGCCAAGGCAATGCGCCAAGTCACCGGCCCGGTCATTGCCACAACGCTGGTGCTGACCTCGGTATTTGTGCCGACGGTGTTGTCCGGCGGTATCACGGGAATGGTGTACCAGCAATTTGCACTGACAATTGTAGTGGCCACGTGGTTCTCGGCGCTGGCCGCACTGACGCTCAGCCCGGCCATGTGCGGTTTATTGCTGCGAAACAAAGAAGTCAAGCACGGCCGCTTTTTTTCCTGGTTCGATCGGTTTATCAAACGTTCCACCACCATTTACGGCGATATTGTCAAAGTCATTATTCGCAAAACCGCGATCGGACTGCTGCTGTTTGCCATCTTAACAGTGGTCGCTTTGATTGGTTTTGATCGGCTGCCAACCGGATTTTTGCCGGATGAAGATGAAGGCACGATTTTGATCGGTGTGCGCCTCCCGGAAGCTTCCTCGTTGCTGCGAACAGACGAGGTTATGAAGCAGATACAAGGTATTTTGGAGGATACCGAGGGCGTTGCCAACTATGTAACCATCAGCGGTTTTTCACTGTTGGATATGGGGGTCGCCACCAACGGCGGAGCGTGCTTTGTGAACCTGGCGCCGTGGTCAGAACGCACCGATCCAGAATTGCATATTGAACAAATCATCCATCGCTTGCAGAGCCGGTTGAGCACTATTCCTGAGGCGCTTTGTCTGGCGCTGCAGCCGCCGCCGATTATGGGGCTGGGTATTGCCGGCGGCTTTGAAGTACACGTGCAGGATCGCAGCGGAGCCGGTCTGCAGGCGCTGGCGGACGTTGGCAATACGTTTCTCTACGAGACCATGAACGATCCGGTCATTACCCGGCTGAACAGTTCATTTCGCGCCTCCGTTCCTCAATTGTATCTGGACGTGGATCGGGTCAAAGCCCAAACGATGGATGTGCCCCTCGGTACGGTATTTAATACCCTTCAGACCTATCTGGGCAGCACCTATGTCAACGACTTTAATTTGTATGGACGGACATTCCGCGTCATCGCTCAGGCGGAGCCGCATTTTCGTGCAACGGTCGAGGATATCGGGCGTCTGGAAGTACGCAACCGCAGCGGCCAGATGGTGCCCCTTCGAACGCTGGTGACAGTACGCGACATCGTCGGCCCCCAATCGATTACGCGGTATAATATGTATCCGGCCACCACCATCACCGGAACGCCTCGGATGGGTTATACGACAGGCCAGTCCATTGAACGAGTGGCGGAACTGCTCGATCAGATGCTGCCCGAAACGATGGGGTATGAATGGTCGGGTATGAGCTATCAGGAAATCGAAGCCGGCGGAAAAACCGTTTTTCTGTTTGTGCTGGCTGCAGTCTTTGCGTACCTGTTTTTGGCCGCCCAGTATGAAAGCTGGTCTATTCCGATCGCCATTGTGCTCTCGGTGCCGCTGGGACTGCTTGGAGCGGTCGGGTTTGTCTGGCTGCGGATGATGGACAACAACATCTATACACAGATGGGTGTCGTGCTGCTGATCGGTGTGGTGTGCAAAACGGCGATTTTGCTGGTGGAATTTGCCAAACAGCTTCACGAAGAGGGCCGCTCGATTTATGACGCGGCCGTAGAGGCAGCACGCCTGCGGTTTCGTCCGATTTTAATGACCGCCCTGACCACCGCCCTCGGAATGGTTCCGCTGGTTATCGCCTCCGGTGCCGGTGCTGAAGCCAGAAAGTCATTGGGTACCACCGTGTTTGGCGGGATGATGGTCGCGACGGTGCTGGGCGTGTTTATGATTCCCATTTTCTACGTCGTCGTACAACGCACCAAGGAAACCGTCGTTAAATTTGAACGTAAGATCGAAAAGGCAGTACTCCGTCATCCCCATCATCAGGATTCCGAGTGAGTTAAAAGGAAGTGACGGCAGAGTAAAACGCAGGCCGAACCACGTGTTCCGCCTGCGTTTTTTTTATCGCACAGCAACAGAGTTTTGCAGATGGATTACACCGCTGCCGGCTGGTATTTACTGGTCACATAGACCGCCTGTGGGGCCAGCAGGTTCGGCAAAAAACGCACCGGCCACAGGAAGGTTTTTCCCAGCGGGATGCGTTTTTCGATGTTGATGCCCAGCTCGGCACAAAAACGGTCAAAATCCTTTAGCGACAGGACATGGATATTGGGCGAATTGTACCAGCGAAACGGTAATAGCCGGGTTTGCGGGGCCCGCCCGCCTGCCAACAATTGCAGCCGACACAGCCAGTGGGCAAAGTTGGGAAAACTGACAATGACCTTGCGGGCTATGCGGTGCAGTTCCAGAAGCACGCTCTTCGGGTCGCGAAGCGTCTGAATGGTCTGCGAGAGGATGGCATAATCAAAGGCGTCATTGGGATACAACTCCAGCCCGCGTTCAATGTCGCGATGAATCACCGACAATCCCCGCCGGACACAGTGGATGACCAACTCCTCATCAATTTCAATGCCCTGGCCGAGTACATTTTTATCATGAATCAAGCGGGCCAGCAGCTTGCCGTCCCCGCAGCCCAAATCCAGCACCCGACTGTTCGGCCCAACCAAGGAATCAATCAATTCATAGTCCACACGCGCACGTTTGGCTCGGTCAAACATCTTGAGCTGGGTTGGCCCCTCTCGGTGTTCGGGAACCACGCGATGGCCTGTGCGGATGCGATACAACGTACTGTTCAAAAAACCGCCGACCAACGCCCCGAGTTTTTCAGCCTCCAGCAAAAACGCATCGTGTCCATAGGAGGATTCGATATTGCAATAGCTCACGTCCTTTCCTTCGGCGGCCAGCGCCTCGACGATTTCTTCGGACTGAGCGGGCGTAAACAGCCAATCGCTGGAAAAACTGGCCACCAGAAACCGACAGCGGCTGTGGGTAAAGGCCCGACGCAGCGTGCCGTAGTCCCGCACCAGGTCAAAATAATCCATCGCCTTGGTGATATACAGATAACTATTGGCATCAAAACGCTCGATAAACGTTTGACCCTGATAATCGAGATAGGTCTCAACGGCGAACTCGGAATTGAATTCATACTGGTAGTCCCGGGCGGTCCGCAGTTGCCGGCCAAACTTATTGCGCATCGACAATTCAGACAAATAGGTAATATGTCCGATCATCCGGGCGATGGCCAGGCCGCGGTTGGGCGGTTCGGAGTCGTGATAGTGGCCGCCGTTGAAGTTGGGATCGTTCAAAATCGCGTTGCGTCCGACAGCGTCAAAAGCGATGGACTGGGCGTTTAGCCGGGTGGTAGTGGCGATACACAAGGCCGCATCTAGAAAATCCGGATATGAAACCGCCCATTGCAGCGTTTGCATCCCCCCCATCGAACCGCCGATGACTGCCAGCAAATGGCCTATACCCAGCACATCCAGCAGGCGTTTTTGGACATTAACCATATCCTCTATCGTTATAACCGGAAAATCCAGTCCATACGGCTTGCCGGTGGCCGGATTAATTTCCGACGGCCCCGTCGTGCCGCTGCAGCCGCCCAGGATGTTCGAACAGATGACGTAGTACCGCTCGGTGTCGATGGGTTTGCCCGGCCCAACCATCACATCCCACCACCCCGGCTTTCGGTCGTCCGGGCTGTGGTATCCGGCCACGTGGGCGTCACCGCTGAGGGCATGACAGATTAGAATGGCGTTGTCTTTTTCCGGTGAAAGCTGACCGTAGGTTTCATAGGCCACGTCGATCGGCCCCAGCCGCTTGCCGCAGCGCAGCACCAGTGGCGCGTCGGCCTCAACGACGCGAATCTTCTCGGTCCGTACAAGACCGGCTGAGGTGTTCTGTTCTGAGTCCATAACCGACCATTATAACCGGACGTAGAAAGGGTTCAATACTCTTTTGCCTTCTGGAACCACTTCTCAGGCACCTCGTGCACAGGAAGTTGCCTTTGTCCGGCGAAACTGATAAAATCTTTTTTCATACAAAACACTATAGTCGCTCTATAACTCGTATATACGGCAGGATTACGATGTTACAGGAAAATGAGGTCATCTCGTGCATCTTGACGGTAGGGGTAGTGCTGTTTGTTCTGGTTAATTATCGTGCCGTCACTCGTCTTCCCTGCAGCGCAGTGCTGCTGTGGTCGCTGCTTTTTTTTCTGCTATCAAACGTCTTTACCGTCTGCGAAGACCTCTGGCTGGAGCAATTATTCAACGTGCTCGAGCATCTCTGCTATACCATCACCTTGATCCTGCTGGCCCTCTGGTGCGGGCTTGCTTATCGTCAGA
>JAAYQH010000428.1 GCA_012519365.1 Planctomycetota bacterium
CGAGCCACTTCGTCTTCCAGTTGCGCAATGCGTTTGAGAAGCGTTTCAATTCGCTGTCTCAATTCAGTAATAATTTTGTCTTTTTCGTCCATGCACCACTATATAACACAGGGTATGGGAAAGCGCAAATTGCCTATTTTAACATTTAGGTTTTTATGAAAAATTCTGTGAACGGTTACAAATAAAGATATTCGCCGAAACCGCTGTATTTGTCCGACGCCACCGTCAGGTCGTGATTTCCCAGACAGATGGAGTACGGAACATGTTTTTCAGGATACAGCGCTGGATCGCCGTCCAAAATGCTGATGGCGGCGTTGGCGTTGAGCCATTGGGCCGGATCATCGCCGTTGTTGTTAACCAGATCGCCCAGATGCGTTACAAACCGGATATTGTACGTATCCAGATTGTTTACAATCCACTGCGTCTGCGTTTCAAAGATTTCCGGATATGATTTCGAATAATATTGCGTATCCGGAAGTACCGCAATACGGAAGGGTCCGCCCACAGCGCCGGCACATACCAGCGCTGCCATAATCACATAACACCATAAGCTTTTCATCATACAGTTCACCATACAGCCACATCCTTTCATTTTGTTAGTATGTATCGACGTTTTACAGTTTCAGCCAGTGCGTGACATTGACCTGCCCCACTCCATCCGTTGTTTCCGTCGCACGACAAAAGGAATTATCCGGAATGAGGTTAGATGAAAATTAAGCCAAAATTAGAAAAATATTTGCCTCGGTCAATTCGAGACATTCGTTCAAACGGCTGCCGGTGATTTGTTGTATCAGCGGTCTTTGAGAAGGCCGGGCAATTGTGAAATCGCATGGATTCGTGTTGGCTTATCGTGCTGGTGAGAACGTTTTAGAATTTTTTTAATTTTTTGGATGAGCAAGAGTTGCGCGCTTTGCGGGGGAATGGGGCAGGGTGTTTTTGACATCCTCGGCGGTCGGCCAGAGCCAGTGCGGGGCAAAGGACAAGTAGAAGGACAAATAAAGGGTGACCGGTAAATTACGCAAGGGGTTGTCAGATGAGTTTTGAACTGAAGATTTTTGAGGATGCCCGGCTCAGGGCCGACTACCTGGAATGGCTGACCGAGCAGCAGTGGCTGGACAATCAAATCCATTTCGGTCAATTGTGGGATTATTATCAAAATCCGTTTAGGGTGTCCTGTGCCGGCAGCGGCGATGAGGATACGGGCAACGGACGGATTCAAGCCCAGGAAACGGGGCTGCCGCCTCGGATTACCGGGCGGGTGTATGCCTCGACCGATGAGGCGGGCTTCGGGCGAAAACTTCCTGACATTCGACGCAAAGAAGTGGTGATCGAAAACGACATTGCCTGGCGGATCGGCGCGATGGTCGATTTTTTGTTTGGCAAAGGCGTGTCGTTTGTGAGCCGTGCCGCCGAGGCGACTCGAGGCCAAGAGATTGAGCAGATTCTTAAAGCGGTGTTCGAGGCCAACGGCGGCGCGGGTTTTTTCCAGGATTTGGCGGTGCTTGGGAGCGTGTATGGATTTGCGGACTGCCTTGTGCGTCCGGGCGAGCGACTTCTCTCACGGCTGATCCGCGATCCGCGGCCTGCCGTTCGCAGCACATCTTTAGACATCTCTGCTTTTCATGCCATACGTGAGCACGCCGAAACCATCGCCCTTGAGCTGATCGAAGCGCCCCGAGCGCTGCCGATCCTGGAAGAGTCGGACTATCGCAAGGTGCGGTACTATGTGCAGCATTTTCAGCAGCCGTGCAACGCGATCGAGCAGAGCGATCCGCTGCTTGTCCGTCGGATTGCGGGACGCACCGGCCGGCAAGAACGCAAAGTCATTACCGTTACCGAAATCCTGGGCCCCGCGGCCTGGCAGCGGTACGAAAACGGGCAACTTGTGCAGCAGGCCGCCCATCCGCTGGGTTTTGTGCCGGTGGTGCATATTCAGAATCTGGCTCAGCCGTACGCGTATGAGGGCATCAGCGATGTCGAGCAATTGGTGCCGTTGCAGGACGAACTGAACACGCGGCTGAGCGATCGGGCCAGTCGGATTACGATGCAGGCGTTCAAGATGTATCTGGCCAAGGGGCTGGACGGATTTTCCGACAAGACAATTTCGCCGGGGCGGCTGTGGTTTACGGACAACCCCGATGCAACGATTGAGGCCTTCGGCGGCGATACGGCCAGCCCCAGCGAGAATCTGCATATCGCCGAGATTCGCGAGGCGATGGACAAGATCAGCGGCGTAACGCCGGTCGTTGCGGGTGTGCTGAAGAACAAACTGGGCAATTTGACCAGCGGCGTGGCCTTGAAGATGACGTTTATGGGAATGATGAGCAAGACCGCCCGAAAGCAGTTGACCTACGGCCAGGGGCTTAAATCAATCGCGAAGATGGTGTTGACGATTTTAGACCGGGCCGGGGTTTATGCCACAGCGCCCGAGGAACGCGACATTGATGTGCAATTTGCCAATCCGCTGGACGACGAAGAATAGCATGCTACGGCCGGCTGCCGGTACGGGAGGGCGGCCGGCTGCCGGAGATACGCCCTCAAGTAAAGTGCGGGTTTTTAACGAAATCGAAATTTGAGATTTGAGAAAGGAAGAGCGACGATGAGTCAGACTGATGGAGAACATCTCGATGTGTCGGAAGACAACGGAAATGAGAACGAGAAACTTGTGCCGGTAACGGAGGCGATTCGGTATCGCAAACGGGCTCAGCAGGCTGAAAAACAACTGGCCGAGGTTCAGGAACAACTGTCCTTCCAGCGTGAGCAGGCCGCCGGTCTTGGCGAGCAACTTGAGGCGCTGCAGCGGCAAAATGCACTTCGTGAGGCGCTTATTGCGGCCGGAACGAGCGATCTGGAAACGACGCTGCTGCTGGGCCAGGCGCGATTGGCAGCCGAGGCTACGAA
>JAAYQH010000429.1 GCA_012519365.1 Planctomycetota bacterium
CCAGCCGCTGGGTGGATTTATAACACAGATTGCCGGCGCCCAGATCGGGGAAGATAAAGACATTGGCGTTTCCCTTCAGCGGGCTGTCGGGGGCTTTTCTGGCGGCCACGGAGGGGACATAGGCGGCGTCAAACTGCAATTCGCCGTCGAGAATGACTTTGTCGCCAAAGAAGCGATTGACAGCCTCTTTGGCCTTTACCGAGGCATTTGCCATCTTGATGGCGTTTGGCCCCCTGGCCGAGCCTTTCGTCGAATAACTCAACATTGCCACGCGGGCGTCCAGTCCAAACTGAAGGGCGGTATGAGCGGTCGAGACGGCGATATCGACAAGCTGCTCTTCGGTTGGGTCTTCGATGAGGCCGCAATCGGCATACAGCAGCACCTTGTCCGGCCAGCACATAAAGAACATACTTGAAACCGAGCAGATGCCCTCGGCTGACTTGATAATCTGAAGGGCAGGTCGCAATGTATCCGCGGTGGAATGGCAGGCCCCGGAGACCAGTCCGTCGGCGGCACCGTTCTTGACCATCATCGTGCCAAAGTAAACCTCATCCTGAATAATGGTCCGAGCCTGTTCAGGGGTTACGCCCTTGTGTTTGCGCAATTCGTAGAAGGCCCGGGCGTAGTCGTCCAGCCGAGGATCGCTTTTAGGGTCAACCAGCTGTATTTTGGAGACGTCGGCCCCACAGGCGCGCAGTTGTTTTTCGAGGGTGGGAATGTCCCCCAAAATTACCAGATTTGCAAATTGTCGCTCAAGTACTTCTGCCGCAGCGGATATTGTACGCTCGTCGTTGCCTTCGGGCAAAACGATAGTTTTTTTCGATTGAGAAGCCCGACGAATGATATCTTCAAAAAAGGATGCCATAGCCCTAAACACTTTCAAAATAAAGGAGTTTATAAGTACAAAAATCGCGCCCGAAGGGACTCGAACCCCTAACCTTTGGTTCCGTAGACCAATGCTCTATCCAATTGAGCTACGGGCGCAGAGCAACTGTGTGTAAGTTCCCCCGGTTCCCTGTTGGTGATAATCCTACACGAAATAAAATGGTATTGCAAGCAAAATTAACGATAGATTTTATGATTTTGGCACAGATTTTGGAATCACCAATGCCTCTTTTCGGCTTGTCGGTCAATGTGGCTCTGAAATCGCATCTTTTTATGATTTGCTCTTTGACCATTCCATCGGCCGATGTATAATCTCTTAAATATGTCTGAATCTACAAGTACGTTCTGATGAGTCTTTACTAAAAGCGGATATGTTGTTTCTTGTTTCACAGTCAGTTCTCCTCGGCGGGTCTTTGGCGTCAGTCTCAGCGGCTCAGGCCCCCGTGAGTTTGTATGAACATTTTTTCGTCGCCGGCGGCCCGATTGTCTGGTTTGTCCTGTTGCCGATGTCGGTGGCGGTTGTGTACCTGGCGATAGATTTATCGTTGAGCATTCGGCGCAAACGGTTGTTGCCGGCGGATTTGGCTTCTCGTATAGCGGCCCATACGGCACAGTTCGGCACGGCCAGACTGGCCGAGCGTTTCGGCCGACAGCCCGCCTTGGTCAGCCGCGCGGTTATTGGAGCCTTTCAGCGAAGCCGGCAACTGCATTCGGACGCCGCAACGGTGCGTCAATTTGCCGCCGAGTCGCTTCAGGAAATCGGCCAGCGATTGCTGCGAAAGGCCGAATGGTGCCAGATTATCGGCAATGTAGCCCCGATGGTAGGGCTTTTCGGCACGGTTTTTGGGATGATTCGAGCGTTTAATCTGTTAGGGATAAGCGAGGGCCAGCCCGCTTATGATCAACTGGCCGCGGCGATTTCGGTGGCCTTGGTTACAACGTTTTGGGGGCTGATGGTGGCGATTCCGGCATTGTTTTGCTATGGCATCTTTCGTTCACGCATTGAGGCCTGTATCGGCGAGGCGGCGATCGAAACCGATGTATTGCTGGGACAAATGGTTGCGATAAAAAAGGTAGCCGAGCAACTGGCCGACACCCCCGTCACCAAGGACGCTCAATCCAACAATAAAAATGCACATCGGAACAAGGGCGATAAAAACACCGAACGCGTGCAGGATATTTTATATATGACCGAACCGCCGCGTTCGTAAGGCAGGGGATGCGATGGCCGGGCGTTTTTTACACCGTCGATTTTTGGACATTGAGGACGAGGCGTTTGATATGACGCCGGTGATCGATGTGGTGTTTCTGCTGATCATTTTCTTTATGCTGGTCTGTCAATTTATTGTCGCCGAGCGATTTCGTGTGCAGGTTCCCGAAGATATTGTCTCTGCAGGCAAATCGCAGGACGATGACCGGATACTGACGCTGGTCGTTGTTCCGCAGGATAAGGGGGTGGTGTATGCGGTGGATAATGAGCGACTGGATGTGGCGAATGCGGCGGATTTGTCGGCGGTGATTGCGGCGGCTATTGATGAACACTTCCGAACGGCTGACCCTCAGCAACCGAGAATTGTGTGGCTGCGATGTGATAAATCGGCGTTTTTCGGCGATGTTCGCCCCGTTCTCGAGGGAATCGCCCGCAGCAGAGCAACCCATGTGGACTGGGCGGTCAGGGGGAAAGAATAATGGGTCAAATTCAGAATTCAGGTGTTACAGAATTATAAACCTTATACCGGCTGGGCGATTTCCTGCTCTTGGGCCGGTTCGTGGATGTTGTATTGTTTGAGTTTGGCATAGAGGGTGGCCCGCGTAATACCCAACAAAGATGCGGCACGGGTTTTTTGCCAGCCGGCCTCTTCCATTGCCTTTTTGACCAGTTCTTTTTCCGCTTTTTCAAGCGAAAAATCTTTCATTGTACCCGCCCACGATTCGGTTGTGTGCGTCGAGTCGGTCTGTTCGGGATTGAGAATCAGGGTACTGGTGCCGATACGATCGCTGGCTTCCAGCAAAATAGCCCGCTCGATGACATTTCGCAACTCCCGAACATTGCCCGGCCAGTTATGGCGCAGCAGGGTCTCGCAGGCCAGCTTAGTCAGTCCTTTGATACGTCCCTTCTTTTCAGGACAGATATTTGAGTTGCGAATAAAAAATTCAGCCAGCAACAGGATATCATCTCGCCGGCTTTCGCACCGCAGCGGTGCCAAGGCGATCGGGCAGATGGACAGTCGATAATACAAGTCCCGTCGGAATTTGCCCTCTTCGACCTCTTTAAGCAGGTTACGATTGCTCGAGGCGATGATGGTGGCCCTGCATTCAATTTCCTCGCTTCCGCCGACCTTGCGGAAGGTCTTTTCCTGAAGGACACGGAGCAGTTTGGCTTGCAGTTCCGGCTGCATTTCACTGATCTCATCAAGAAAAATCGTTCCCTCGCCGGCCAATTCCAAAAGTCCGGTTTTGTCACGATCAGCGCCTGTAAAGGCGCCTTTGACGTGTCCGAACAATTCACTTTCCAGCAGGGTGGCGGTCAGGGCGGCGCAGTTGACAGCGACAAATTTACGCTCACCGCCGTGACGGACCCAGTGAACGGCCTGTGCGGCCAGTTCTTTGCCCGTGCCGGTTTCGCCGACTATCAAAATTGGATTGCAGGCACTCTGGGCGACCAGTCGAATCATTCGGATCGTTCGCTGCATGGCTTGACTTTTGCCGACAATAGAGACCGCCGGCGGACAATCTTCGATGAAAAACCGATCGTCGCTGTCGGTCGGGGCGCTGCTCAGACGCTCGATAATCACTCCCATCCGCTGCGTGTCGCAATAGCCGAACACAATATCAAGGACGCCGAGCTGACGCAGGGGTGGCTCGTCTTCTTTGTCTTCTGGGTGACGAATCACAATTGCGGGACAGCAGAGATTTTCGCGTTGCAGCGATCGGGTGCTTTCTGCAATCGCGGCGCTGGAAACCGAGGCGTCATAGACAATCACATCCGGTTCAACGGCACTGACCAGAGAGGCCAGGGTCTCTATTTCATCGGCGGCATAGACTTGCCCGGCAAACGGGCGAACCATCTGTTGGGCCTCAGGATGTTTTCCTACCACAAGAATCTTGTCAACAGCCATAGTCATCAATGCTCGTAAAGGAACTCCACTTTTGCTTATGTTCAGACACCGATAATGAATGCAATGATAAAGTCGGCTCTAACGGGGCAAAAACTTTAATTTTTTATGGGACGGTCCAATAAAAAATTCTCATATCCCAACAGTTGCTTACCTGCCGGATAGTTATCGGACGTGGGGGGGCGGGCAAAGTAAGCCGGTGTTCGGAAAGTTTTGCCGCTTTATTCAGAGATTATACAGGCTTTGGAGTTGACGTTGTCTTGCCAATTATTTTTTAAGTCCTTGTCTTACAAGTATATAAAAGCGGTTTGGCGGACTTTTCTCACGGCTAAGGCACACAAATTGCTCTACCCCTAAGCGGTAACGTGTCTTTAGG
>JAAYQH010000430.1 GCA_012519365.1 Planctomycetota bacterium
CCCACGGCGTCATCAGCCGGGCTTGTTTCATTGACCACGCCGCCTGTACGCTGGGAATCAAGTCTGCCAGACAGAGAAACACACAAAGTAAAGCATAATACCATTTCTTATGAACTGTCATTGTCGTCGCCTTCCATTGGACGTTTATAACGTGTCAGGATCAAAACGGATGCAGGCTGGCTCATCGGGCAGCGAACAGGAAAGCCACTCGTCAGCCAACATCGCCACATCGGCCAAATCGACCCGGCAGTCTTGATTCAAATCCGCCGACAGATAGCCCCACGCACCGCATTCATTATCCAGAATAATCACTTCAATCGGATCCAGCACCAAGCCGTTGAATGCCTCATCGGCACTGTTCACGTAAACCCTCAGCTCGGCACGATGTTCGGCACTTTCAAGCAGGTCGTCATCGATGGCCGTGATCTGCACCGTCTGCGGCACGGCCCATTGAGTCGGGGTAAACGTCAACTCGCTGCGAGCCAGCAGAACCTGTTTCACGTGGGCCGGCTCGTCCAGTACAAGGGACACCTCGGCCTGCGGCGGCTCTGTCAGGCGGATGGAGATATCGGCAGATGTCGATCCGCTTTCAAAAAGCGTCACCGAAACCGGTTCCACGAGAATAAGGGGCGCACTGGATCCGCTCAGCAGCAATTCATCCACACCGAGAGCCGCATCGGAGATGCGCACTTCGTCGATAAATCCGTACGCCCGGTCGGTATGACGGCCGTCGTAGAGGCCGCGTCCGACCGACCAGCCGCCGGCGTGCCAATCAGTGCCGCTGGCCGTCCCTTTGGCCAGGGCCGTGTTGGGGCTGCCGCTGGCGGTCAAATGGGTCTGGGCGACCCATTGCAGCGGTTGAGCATCGGTTATATTGGCCAGATACAGCGACAGCGTTTGTCCGTCGCTGACAGCGGCGGCATAATACCATTTGCCCGTTTGACCGGTCGGATCTTCGCCCCAGTTAAATCCCTGAATCAGGCCGGCCGCCGATTGGGCTGTATGAAAATAACCGGCAGCATCGACAAATTTAATTGCCATGGCGTTGTCGGGCTCAATTTGGAAATACAGGGCCGCCAGTGCCGGATTCTCGGAAGCCACCTCCATCGCATCCCGACCGACAATCGTTCGATAGCCGCCGTTTTCAGGCTTGAAGAATACCTCGATGGTAAATTGTTCAAAAGCCAGTGCCTCAATATCTTTGCCGGCGGGATTGCTTTGTGAGGACATCGTGAACATCCCCGGATACTGGCCGGTGTTTTGAACGCTAAAGGCGTTGGGGCTGCGGGTCAGCGGAATCGGTGTCACCGGCACATCGGCACGATACGCAAATCCGGCCCAATCGCCCTGTGTCCAAACCGACAAATGGTTGCCGTTGCCTGAGACATCGTCAACGTCTTGCGAATACGTGTAACCGCTGACGCCTTCCGGACGCAGCACCACGCTGTCGGCCGGGCCGGTCTCAAACCGCCAATAGGCCGCGGTATGCTCCGAAGAACCAAGTGACTCGGCGTTAATGCCCTGCCCCGCCAACACGAACAGCGCATAAAGCGCAACGTACTTAGCACATCGATAGGTCATCATAGATCCTGTGTCATCTCTAAAGGCCTGGCCCCCCAGGCGAGGGTATTTGGTGTGCAGAAAAAATCCGGCGGAATTGCAGAGTCTTTTGCAATCCCGCCGGTTCGTATCAACGTGCGCCTTAATCGGCACAACTAATCAGACCGCATTCGAGCCAGTTCTGGACAAGAATTGCGAAATCCTGAATGTCCACGATGCAGTCGTCGTTGAGGTCAAACTGCGCATCGGGCCGCTGCGACTGGACACAGACATCTTCGCCGGTGATGGCATTATACATCACCGCGATATCCAGATCACTCAGTGCATAGTTAAAGAACTGCACATCATCCAGATCGCCGTTTACCCACTCACGCGGACCAACATCAAAGCTGTTGCCGCCCAGACAGATCGCGGCCTCAACGGCATCGCCAAACTGGAATCCGCCCTTGGCACGCTGCTCACCGTTGATATAAATGGTGCCGTCTGTACCGTCAAATGTGACGACAATATGCAGCCATTGATCGGGCACAAGACCGTTGTTGACCGCAATCAGTGACCGCGGGCTTTGGAACCACAGATGCGGCAGACCATTATCCGTCGAGATTTGCCAAAGCGCGTTTTCG
>JAAYQH010000431.1 GCA_012519365.1 Planctomycetota bacterium
TGGCGAGCCGCTGATGCGGCGTGTGGTGCTGATTGCCAATACCTCGGATATGCCGGTGGCGGCCCGCGAGGCGTCTGTCTATACCGGCATTACGATTGCCGAATACTATCGCGATATGGGCTATTCGGTTGCGCTGATGGCCGACAGCACCAGCCGATGGGCCGAGGCGATGCGTGAGATCTCCACGCGTCTGGAAGAGATGCCTGCCGAGGAAGGGTACCCGGCCTATCTGGGTGCTCGCATCGCATCGTTTTATGAGCGTGCCGGGCGTGTGGTATGCGTCGGCTCGCCGCAACGCGAAGGGGCGCTGTCGATTATCGGGGCGGTCAGTCCGCCCGGCGGCGACTTGTCCGATTCGGTGGTTCAGGCGACGCTGCATGTGGTTAAGGTGTTCTGGTCGCTGCAGTCGCGGCTGGCCCAGCAGCGGCACTTTCCGGCGATCGACTGGCTGACAAGTTATTCGTTTTACAAGCAGTATCTGCCGGATACGTTTGAGGACAAGGCCAAAGGCAAAGAGTTTGCCCGGATGGTGCAGGAGGCGATGGGGATCCTTGAGCAGGAATCGCAGTTGGCAGAGATCGTGCGGCTGGTCGGTGCCGAGGCCATCAGCGCCAAGGACCGGATGGTTCTGGAAACGGCGCGGAGCATTCGCGAGGACTTTTTGCACCAGAACGCGTTCCATGAGGTCGACACCTATACGCCTATCGAAAAGCAGTATGAAATGCTGCGGTTGATTCTGCATTTCCATGAGCAGGGCCTGGCGGCGATTGAAAACGGCATTGAAACGACCGAGTTGTTCAAGTTGCCGGTGCGTGAAGATATCGCTCGTGCCAAGTATCTGCCGAACGATGAGGTGGATAAGATTATTGCGATTCAGGACAAGGTGAACGAGCAAATCAAGGGGTTAAGTCCGGTCGCGGCCTGAGGACAATCAAACGTCAAAATGATAACGAAAAAAACGTGGAACAAAAATTAAAAAGAAGGGCTCCCTACGTTGACTCTTTTTGATTGTCGTAGTTTGGTTTTTTGGAACACTACCTATTCCGGGAGTTTGAGATGTTAAAAGAATATAAAACGGTTTCGGAAATTGCCGGCCCGTTGATGCTGGTCGAGGGCGTTGAGAATGCCAAATACGGGCACATCGTGGATATCGAGCTGGGCGACGGCTCGGTGCGGCACGGGCAGATTCTTCAGGTCGAAAAGGACAAGGTGCTGGTGCAGGTCTTTGAGGGCACCGAGAGCATCAACGTCAGTGATACGACTGTACGATTTCTGGGCAAGCCGATGGAACTGGCGGTTTCGAAAGACATTCTCGGGCGTGTGTTCAGCGGGACGGGTGTACCCAAGGACAATGGGCCGCGGATCGTCCCGACCAAAAAATTGAACATCAACGGCAACCCAATCAATCCGTATGCCCGCGATTATCCCAACGAATTTATTCAGACGGGCATCAGCACAATTGACGGGCTCAATCCGCTGGTTCGGGGTCAGAAGCTGCCGATTTTTTCCGGCTCCGGTCTGCCGCACGATGATATTACCGCCCAGTTGGCCCGTCAGGCAACGGTGCGCGGCAAGGGCGAGGCATTCGCGGTGGTGTTTGCGGCGATGGGGATTACCTTTGAGGCGGCTCAGTTCTTTATTAATGACCTGACGCAGACCGGCGCGATCGAGCGTGCGGTGCTGTTTATCAATCTGGCCAACGACCCGGCCATTGAGCGTATTGCGACGCCGCGTGTGGCGTTGACGGCAGCGGAATATCTGGCGTTTGAAGAAGATATGCACGTGCTGGTGATTCTCAATGATATGACCAATTACTGCGAGGCCCTTCGTGAAATCAGCGCTGCCCGTAAGGAAGTGCCCGGTCGGCGCGGTTATCCGGGTTATCTTTATACCGACCTGGCGACGGTGTATGAACGGGCTGGGCGTGTCAAGGGCAAAACCGGATCGATTACCCTGGTGCCGGTGCTGACGATGCCTGAAGATGACAAGACGCATCCGGTGCCGGATTTGACCGGTTATATTACCGAAGGGCAGATTATTATGAGCCGGCCGTTGTACCGCAAGGGTGTTTTGCCGCCGGTGGATGTGCTGCCGAGTTTGTCGCGTTTGAAAGACAAGGGGATCGGCGAAGGCAAGACACGTGACGACCACGCGGCCTTGTACAACCAGCTTTATGCCGCGTATGCCCGCGGTAAAGAAGCCCAGGAATTGGCGACGATTCTCGGCGAGGCGGCGCTTTCTGAGGACGATCAGAAGTATATGCGGTTTGCCAACGAATTTGAAAATCGCTATATCTCCCAGGGGTATTACGAAAACCGGACGGTGGAACAGACGCTCGATTTGGGGTGGGAGCTGCTGAGCATGTTTGAGAACGCCGAGTTGAAGCGTATTGATCAGAAACTGATCGACAAGTATATGCCGAAATTCCGAAAGACATAATTTCAACTGCGGATGAACAGGAATGTTTATGACTTCTGATCCGCCACGATGGAGCGTGAAGAAGCCATTCCTGAACAGCGGGTGAAAGGCGGCCGGGTTCGATGAAGCGTGCTGTTACGTGTTGGTCCGAAATCAAAACAGGCTTTTCGAGGGTCGTTAAGGGTTCAAGTGAAATCGGACACTTGAAATGAATTTGTGAAAATGGGTGATAATTTGCGGCTAAAGAAAGCGGTTGGATATGCTTCAGAATGTCAACGCGACACGAATGGAATTGCTTCAATTGCGGCGGCGGGTGGAATTGGCCGTCCGCGGGCATCGTTTGCTGAGCGAGAAACGAGACGAGATTAGTCGTCAGTTGGTGCAGATCGCTCGCGTCTTGCGAGATTTGCGCAAGAAAGTCGAGCAGGAACTGCTTGAAACGACGCGGCGATTTATGATGGCTCGGGCGACGATGGAGCCGGAGCATATTCGTGCGGCGATGGAAGTGCCGACCACGACATTCAGGCTGGTGTTGAGTTTTGCCTCGATTATGAGCGTCAAGGTGCCGCGGCTGGCTAAGGAAATCGAAGGCGACATTATGTGCTACGGCTTCGGGAGTACCAGCGGTGAGCTGGATGTGGCCCTGCGGGCGCTGGAGCGGGCGTTTGACAATCTGATCGAGCTGGCCGAGGCGGAAAAACAGGCCCAGTTGCTGGCTGCAGAACTGCAAACCACCCGACGGCGCGTCAATGTGCTGGAGCATGTGGTGATTCCGGAGTTGAAAGAGACGATTCGGTATATTTACAATAAACTCGGCGAGTCGGAACGCGACAACATCAGTCGTTTGATGATCATCGCCGATATCATTCGGGGGTAGTGATTCGGCGAGCAAAGAACAGGGATATGTGTGCCCCTCAGGCGAAACACAATGGGATTAAGCAGCACGCCTTCCATTTCAAATCCTAAACGGATTTAAATCCCAATTACAGAGCCACAAAACGTCAGCGCCGATGAGTTTAAGGCCGTTGAGAGCCCTGCATGCTTGAGAAGGATAGAGCGGGATGCTTCTGCAACCGCTGCCGGCAATTCTTAAACGGATAAATGCGGTGTCCGGCTCTTTTATCCCCCAAGCTTTGGGACGCTGTTAATTTGGCGGCGGTTGGCTGGTCGTTTGCGGTTATAATGTATCGTCGTCCTTGGGACTTGCGGTATATTCCTTTGGATTTCGTTTGACATCGTGTCGTATTATAGGTATGGTCAGGGTGTTCATTTAGATATATTTTGCAATGTTTTAGCGGCAGGCAGAATCTCTGGATTATTGGCGTTAAATCAGTGTTTTGAGCGATTTTTCGAGAGGATCGCCACCGTCTGTCTTGCGGCTAACGTGTTGCAAAAATTTATTGTTTTAATACGGAGAATCTGAA
>JAAYQH010000432.1 GCA_012519365.1 Planctomycetota bacterium
GTTTTGATGCGGTGTGTTTTAACAATACCACCCATCTGACATTTGACGATGCCCAGAAAAAGGCGCTGATGGACTTTGTCAAAGGCGGCAAAGGTATCGTCGGTATTCACGCGGCAACAGATAATTTTTATGAATGGCCCGAAGCGGCGCATATGATAGGCGGCATCTTCCAGGGGCATCCGTGGACTTCCGGCGGGACATGGGCGATTAAGCTGGACGAGCCGGATCATCCGCTGCTCAAACCGTTCGGCGGCAAGGGGTTTAAGGTAAATGATGAGATTTACCGCACCAATCCGCCGTACTATTCACGGGACAAACAGCGGGTGCTGATGAGTCTGGATATGAGCGACCCGGCTACCCGAAACGTTGAGGGATTGACCCCTGACGATGAAGACACCGGCATTACCTGGATTAAGCCCTATGGAAAAGGCCGGGTAGTTTATTGCTCACTGGGGCATAATCATCATCTGACATGGACAAGACCGGTGTTGGAGCATTATCTGGCGGGTATTCAATACGCGTTGGGGGACTTGAAAGTAGATGATACTCTGCTGGGAGAACCGGCGCCTAAGTTGGATATCACGGCAGTCAAAACGCTGGTCGAGAAAATCCGATCCTACGACTGGGACAAAAGCCGAGCGAATTTGACAGATCTGGAAGAGATGATTCGCCGGCAGACCGCCCATCAGGGGTCTGTTGAACCCATTGAGCAACTGTTGATTCCGCTGTTGGATGAGCAGACCAATTTGGCCGTAAAAGATTTTGTCTGCCGTGAACTGAGCATTATTGGGACATCCCGTTCAGTGCCTGCGCTGGCAGCTCTTTTGGACAATCCGAAAACGGAACACTTGGCCCGCTATGCTCTTGAGCGGATCCCGGATCCGGCGGCAGAAGCAGCTCTGTTGGCCAAACTTAACCAGGCACGCGATGCGAAGACAAAAACCGGACTGATTTCTTCCTTAGGTATTCGCCGAAGTAATCAGGCGGTTAATGCTCTTGCTCAAATTGCGGCTGCTGACAAAAACCTGTCACAAGCGGCCGTTCATGCGCTTGGTTTGATTGGGACTTCCGATGCAGCAGCTGCATTGCAAACCGTGCGGGGGTCACTTGCTGGGGAGTTGCGGCCGCATGTGCTGAATGCGATGGCGATTTGTGCGGATCAACTGACCAAAGACGGCAAGACAAAAGAGGCATTGGTGCTTTATGAAATGCTGTATGCAAAGGACAATCCCTCTCTGATTCGTGTTGCAGCACTGACGGGTATATCCCAGACCAGCGCCAGCCGATTTCAAGAGATTTTGCCGTTTGCGGTTATGCAGGATGATGCGGTGCTGCAGGCCGGAGCGATTCGGCTGGTTGCCCAGACACAGGATGCGACTGTGATCGAAGCGGTTGTTTCGGCGATGCCGCAGCTTACCGATCCGGCACGCATAGCGCTGCTGTCGGCGTTGGCGGCCAACGGTCACCCCACCGGATGTCAGGCAGCTCGGGAGGTGATGGCCAGTGCCAATAAAGACGTGCGAATCGCAGCCTATCGGGTATTGGGGGCAATGGGAAACGGAAAGGATGTTTTACCGCTGGCAACTGCGGCGGCTCGAGCGGCCGATCGGGCCGAACGCGA
>JAAYQH010000433.1 GCA_012519365.1 Planctomycetota bacterium
AACAAGCCGGTTTGCCGGTCTATGGGCACGGCACCGGCCACGGCTTGGGGCTTCAAGTGCACGAAATCCCGTATATGTCGGCTTCAGACAAAAAAACTACTCTCCAACCCGGCCAGGTCATCACGATTGAGCCGGGGATTTATCTGCCCGGACGGTTCGGCGTGCGGCTTGAAGACGATGTGCTCGTTACCGAAAAGGGCGGCAAGGTCCTGACCGGCGACAAACGCTTTGACGTGGAGCCGAATACTGTGCCCGTGCGATAACCGTTTTTTCTTAGACAATTATGAGTGCGTTCTGTTGCGTTTGCGTCGCATCACCACACCGCCCAAGCCAAACAGCATCAGCGTTGCCGGTTCGGGGATGATCGTCAGGTTGTCCAGTATTCCCGATGCGCCTTGGGAGTATATTTTGATGTTAAACGCACTGCCATCGAGCCACAGGCCGGATAGATAATAGTCTTCATAGGTCCAGCCGGGCTGGCAGTAAATCGTAATATGGTTCAGGTCGCCCGGGGCTGGATAATAGGCGTTGATTTCTTTGATCCAGCCGCCGGTAAGGATGACGGTAGCGTTACCTGTCGCTCCGAGATATCGCAGACTACCGCCTGAAAAATAAAGCTGACTATTGTCATTCATAACTATCTGATCAATCCCGCTTTCGCCCCAGACATACGGCCAGGACGTGCCCCTGATATCTATAATACTGTTGTCTCTGCCCCATATTGAACCCCCTCCGCCTCCGGTCATAAGCAAGGTGTCATTATTGTCAATGGTTATGGAAGAAAAGTAACCGTCTGTGACGATTTGAGTGGCCGCAAAGACAGAAACGCTTGACACCGCCATGATCAAAATTATTATCGATGCTCTCATCATGCTTTTCCTTTCATAGATCGTGTTCACGTGAAATGAACTTTCAGCCGCTTATTACGGTAATCTGCTGTGTTCTGTTCCCATTTTTCGACGAAGCAATATGCCGCCTATGCCAAACAGCATCAGCGTTGCCGGTTCGGGGATGACTTGGATATTTTGCCAAACGGGGCCATAGTCAAAATCGTTGATGAACTGAATGTTGAAAGGCGTGCCGTCTTTCCAGTTGCCCTGAATGCCGACCCAAGGGTCGTCATTGATCCACGACCAGCCGTCCTGCGCATAAATGAACACATTTGCTTCATCGGACACGGGATATCGCATCGTTTTAATGCAATTGATGCTTCCACCCTTCAGAACGGCCGTTGCGTTTTGACCCACTCGAATATATTCCGTTACGCCGTCTAAATAAAGCAGTTGGCTGGTGTTGTACAGCAGGATGTCATACACGCCACCGACAGGATGATAAGCACTTAACGGTTTCGAGGTGGATTTTACGATCAGGCGGCCATTGTCTCTGACCGATATCTCGTATGCCCCCCCATCAACAATCAAGGGCGGGTCATAAGAGCGCCACGTAACAAGCCACCCATATTCACCTTCTGTCAAAAACCCATTGCTATAACTGGCAAAACCAACCGATACACAAGCAAGAAACAAAATCATTCTTTTCATCGTCATTCTCCATCTCTTTCAGTTATGCTGTGTGCGAGAGTATTCCCGCACACAGCCATTACTCTTTTACTTTTTATCGGAAACTTCAGTTGCTAAATTGTAGAGATTTTGATAGACATCTTCCATAAAACGTTGCCAGTCGGCAGCGTCAATTTCCTGCCGAATTTCCGCTTCCGTCAACCAGAGATTTTCCAGTTGGACTATCGTGCTGGCCAATTCTGCGACTTGTTCCAAAACCGTCTTTTCTGAAGCGAGCTGAGTTTCCAAGAGCATCGGCTCGGCTTCACCCATCATCAACATCTCCTCACCGCCGGCCATCATCTGCTGCGATTGAGCCTCCTGCAAGTCAAGCCAGCAGGCCGTCCAGAGCCACGGCGCTTCTTCGAGAAACATTAGCCCGGATTTCCCAAGTAAATCCGTGCAAAAAGGTAAGATTTTGATAGTATAGGGCTTATGGATGCTGTCTACAACAGTTTTTGTGTTCAGATTTGGAGAACCTGATGGGTGAAGCCAAAAAGGAG
>JAAYQH010000434.1 GCA_012519365.1 Planctomycetota bacterium
CGCCGTCTTGAAGATCCCAAGCCGGCCGTTGGCTCGGTTCAGGACATGATACACCTTCTCGCCTTTGTCAAGTCGTCTTTGTCGCGGCATAATCGGCGATTATACCCTCGTCAGCCCGCCTGTCAACTCCAAAAAAGGTGTCTGACCCCTTAAATTTTCCCCTTAAATTTTCCTTTTATATACCTGTAAGTCATTCTAAAACAAGTAGTTACAATGCGCCAGCAAAAAATTCCACACACAGCTCCTTACGACCCCTCAATAGCGGCCTGCCGCATCGGGTTTCAGGACCAAACGCGTGGCATTTGCAGAGTTAAGGCAGTGCAAAACGGCATATTTGACTCTTAGAATGCGATTTTTTTGTTTTTTTGTTGGAAAAATTAAAGTTTTTATCCAAAATAGTACGATATTATCCTCAGAGCATACGACAACGATTCGCAACGACAATAACAGGCTTTTCATCACCCTCCTCCGAAGCCAGATTCTGCGATGTGGAATCTGGCTTTTTTGCTTAATCGCACCCTCGATTCTGACGATGAAGAAGGTATGAAAACAGGAAAAATCAACCCTACGTCCGAACATTCGGACCCCCAAAAGCCGGCCCCAAGGCCGTCGGAGTTCATCGAGCCGGAACGGCTGACCGAAACCGGACGAGCGGTGGCAGATTTGGCGCATCTCGTGAAAAATATTTTGCAGGTCATGTCCGGCTGTGGAGAAATCATTGATCTGGCCCTTGAGACCAATCAGATGGACCGCATCTGCCAGGCTTGGCAGCTCTACCAGCCGAGTTTTTGGCGACTGAAAAAATTCCAACTGGATCTGATTAAATACACCAAAAATTACCCGTTGAACCCCCAGCCGTGCGACATCAATACCCTGATCGCCTCGGCCGCCCGACAAATCAAGCCGTTCTTTGACCGACGGAAGGTGACATTTATTCATCGGCCGAATTCAGCACAGCTCACGGTTATCGCCGACGCAGAGAAACTTCGCGATATGGTGGTGAATATGTTGGTCAACGCCATAGACAACCTGGACGACTCCCCCGGGAAAATAACACTAACAGCAGACCTAACAGATGCAGGGCAAACCCTTTACCTGACAGTCAGCGACAGCGGGCCTCGCCTCAATCCCGCGCAATGCCGGGCTCTGCTCATGCCCCTTGAACGCTGCCGCAATATGCTTGGAAGCGGCTTGGAAATACCCTTAACAGCGCAGATGGTTCAAGAACATGGCGGCTCGTTGACCATGAACGCCAACGCTTCTGAGACAGGCAACTGCATCGAAATCACCCTGCCGGCAAAGGGCTGACGGCTGCAGAACTGCCCCTTTAACTGACGCCATTTTCTAAACTTACCCCGCCATTTCTCCAACGTCCGATAACCATAAAAGGAGGAAAATTACAAATTATTTTGAAAATTTCATTGACATCGCAGATTTAATATTTACATTTTGTAAAATGTAAATATCAATTTTTATGGTCAAACGCGTTCTTGCACAAGGCAGGACAATCCGAGTAAGGGACATCGCTATGCGGATAAGGCAAGAGGTCAAATTCAAAGTGCCGGCCAAACTCTACAGAATCGGTGAAATTGTTCAACATACCCCCTTTACCCGCCAGACAATCCATAACTATACGACCATGGGGTTGATTCGTGAATCGGACTGGACCGAAGGCGGGCATCGACTTTATGATGAATCGGTCTTTGAACGCTTATGGCGTATTCAGGAATTGCGAAAGACCAAAACGCTTTCCGAGATACGCGATTTATTCGAACAAGAAGTCCTGAGCGAAACCATGTCCTGATCTGCGAGCTCAAACGCAATCGTTGGCATAAACGACACAATATAGGTTGCCTGATTGGATGAAAACGATGAAAACCGAACCGGAGATAATGGACAATATTACGGAACTGCTGCTTCGCATCATTGACTATACGGAACGTCGAAGAGACATTTTAACCCGTAATATCTTTGATTATCGCCAAGAGAATTATTGCCCCCGGGATCTGCCTGAGGCGGAGTTTGCGTTGAGAATGACCGAAGCGGTTTCGGAGCATGTTCGCTCGGATCGGCTGCTGTTTTGTGATAGCGAGCATATTCAGTTTCATCACGGCGGCGGCTTTGACATCCAGCCGATTGCGGATAGCCAGGCCAAAAACCTGTTGAACAACAATGTACATGATTATCTCAAATTGCAGATACAAAAGCTCTCTGAAAATTTAATGAACAATCGAATCGCCGCTGAATTGCTGCGTCATCAGCAATCCCGCCATTCGGAATATCCCTGCGCGAAACTGGAAAAAAATTAAAATCGCCGTTTCCGCGTCTTGCAAAGACCCCTTCGGGCGAGTATAAGAGCATTTTCTGATATGTTTAGTCGCGGGAACAAGTCGCCTTTGTGATGTATTTGTTCCGGACAGACAATGTCGGATAAATGTCGCAATTCTTATTTGACCGGGACAAAAACAATGCTTCATCCGGGGTTATCTGAAACGGAGCCATCCGGTGCGACGGTGCTGGCGATCACCAGCGGGAAAGGCGGTGTCGGCAAGACGAATATTGCCGCCAACCTCGCTATTTGTCTGGCCGGCCTGCATCAGCGGGTGGTTTTGATGGATGCGGATTTGGGTCTCGGCAACCTGGATGTGGTGCTCAATATCCAGAGCCGACATCATTTGGCGCACGTGATTTCCGGACATCGCGAACTGGAGCAGATTATTCACATCGGACCACTTGGCGTGGAGGTCATTTGCGGCGGTTCAGGCATTGAAATGCTGGCGAATATGAACACGTTTCAGCGACAGCGGCTGCTCGATGGGTTGGACGCACTGCACCGGCGAGCCGATTTTTTAATCATTGACACCGGTGCCGGCATTCAATCCAATGTGGTAAGTTTTTGCCTCGCCTCGGATCAGACCCTCGTCGTGACCACGCCGGAACCGACGGCAATGACCGACGCCTATGCAATGATCAAGGTGCTGGCCGCAAATGGATATGCCGGACGCATCAGTATCGTGGTGAATATGGCGCACTCTGTCAGCGAAGGACGGTTAATATACCGTCAGATAGCAGATGTTGCGGGTCGGTTTCTGAATTGCCCCGTCTATGAGGGCGGCCTCTTGTGCCGAGACGAGGCGGTGCCCAACGCGGTACGTAAACGAATGCCGGTAGTCTTGGGGTCTCCTAAATCGCCGTTCGCCCTTTCGCTGAACGAAATCGGCATGCGGCTGACCCGAGGAAAGTGCCAAAAATGTCAACGCGGCGGATTTTTTCGCAAAGTAGTTCATTGGTTCTTCTAAAGTAGCCGGTCTTGTTGGCCGATTCTAACCTGCTTAAGATGACAATTGAGTTGGTTAGAGGGGCTCCAAAATGTATATATCGGCAAGATTTGTCGGAAATAAGGAGTTGTATTATGAAACGGGCTTTACGAAAAACACGGAGGTTTTATGAAAGCTCAAGAAATGGAAATTGAACAGGTCTGGGCTGAATTTTTTCAGACCCGCTCGGAGGTGTGTCGAAACACTTTAATGGTCCATTATCTCCAGAACGTCAAGTACACTGCAGAGCGTATCTGGGCCAAACTGCCGGATAAGGTGGATTTGGACGACCTGATCCAGGCGGGGATTTTCGGATTGATGGACGCGATTGACGCCTTCGATCCGAATCGGGGCGTGAAATTCGAAACGTACTGCTCGCCGCGAATCCGGGGGAGCATCTTGGATGAACTTCGGAGTATGGACTGGGTGCCGCGGCTGGTACGTTTTCGCGCGCATCAACTGGAGCGGGCACGTGCCACGCTGGAGGCCCAATTGGGGCGAATACCCACCGAGCAGGAACTGGCCGAAGAAATGGAGCTGGACAAAGTGGAGTTTCACCGGCTTCAGCGCGACGCCAGCGCAATTGGGTTGATTTCGCTGAATAACAATTTCAACGAAAACGACGGCGAAAAGGATATCCGCGAGATTGATGTCCTCGAGGATCATCGCAGCGAAAATCCTGTAACGGAAGCCCAAAAACGAGATCTTAAAAACCTGCTTTCCAAAGGGATGACCCGCGCGGAAAAATTGATTTTGTTCCTGTATTACTACGAAGAAATGACCATGAAGGAAATCGGTGAAACGCTGGATTTATCCGAGTCGCGCGTCTCACAGATGCACTCATCCATCATCGACCGCCTCAAAGCCCAATTGAACTCCCGCAAGAAGGAGTTTGTTCTGAACGCGCTGTAAGGCCGGTTAAAAGTAGAATTGCAATCGGGCGAAAAACGTCCTGCCGGGCGTTTCATACGATGTAAAGGTCGTGATGTCCCACACCGGGCCGCGGGTTTCATTGAACACATCCGACACCCCTACCATCACCTCGCCGGCGTTTTGGCCGAGTGTTCGCGACAGGGTAAGATCAAGCTGATTATACGTTTCGGCCTGACCAAACGGACCGACAATATCATTGACAGGGATCACATTATTGTAGCAGTAATTGGCCGCCGCCGTCCAGTGGTCATCCATTGCGTACCGAACGCGAAATCCGGCCTTGTGGCGCGAGGGATGATAGGCACGAATGTCGGCGTTTTTGTCATCCGTATGGAGTTCGTTATAGGCATACCATGCCGTCAGATCGGTGCGGTCGAGGGAATAGGTCAGTTCCGTTTCAGCGCCGTAGGCATTGGCGCCGCGTTGGTTTTCAAACCACGAGGTATACACGGGAACGTCGTAACTATAGTCCGCGGTGGTCCGTGCACCGATAAGATGCTCCATTCGCTGATAATAGGTATCGACACGCAGAGTAAGCCGCTCGGACAGCTGACCGGTATAGCCTGCTTCAAGGGCGTAAGCGGATTCGTTTTTTAATGTTTCTTGCGGAAGCAGATAGCTGTACATCGGAGGAAAACTGGGGGCTAAGGAAAAACCGCTTGAATACGTCTGACGCACCATCAGTCCGGCGGTACGATACCCGCGGCTGGCTCCCAGACGCACAATATGGTTATCGTGATCATCGAGGGCGTAAAGCAATGCGCTGCGGGCTGACCAGTCCGAGTGGGTCCCGCTGTAACGATCCAGACGAGCCTGCGTCTCAAGCGACAGCCGGTCGGTCAACGTCCAGTGATCTACCGCGAAAATTCCCGCCCAATACTCATTATACGTGGATTTGCGAAAATGAATTTCGCCGATCTCTTCGTCATTGCGCGAGGTCACACGATTCCAGCGGAGGTTGCCGCCAACGGATATCGCATGATCGTCATGGGGTTTGAAGTTGATTTGGCCTTCAAGGTCGTTTTCGTAATAATCATAACGAGACGTGATGTGCGGCAAACGGCGTACCGCATAATTGCCGAACCATTGAAGATGCGCGCTGGTGTCTTGGTCGATCTGATGTTCCAGGC
>JAAYQH010000435.1 GCA_012519365.1 Planctomycetota bacterium
GTATCCCCGAGCGGTGTGTTGTGAGTGTCAAGAGGGCCTTTAGTCTTTGCGTTCGAGCCAATGCGCTGCAAAAATCAACAGGTCTTGCGTATTGACGCGGCCGTCGTTGTTGAGGTCGGTTGCGGCACATCGGTGGATGCCACATTCTTCCACTTGCCACCACTGTGCCAAATGGGCGAAATCCTCCAACTGGACGCCGTAGGGGCAGAGAAAATCTCCGACAGGATTTTGCCATCGCAACCGCGGGTATTCGGCCTTTTCGCATAGGGACCAGATCGTCTGAAAATTCCATCCCGCCTCACGGTAAAGGTCGACGGTTTGCATCTCGGCGGTGGTTTTGCCTTCGCCGATGGCATTGAACATGTCGCCGGCCTTTTGGCTGTCCCAAAAACAGCCAATGACCATGCCGTACCAGTTGATGCCGGCCAGTCCGCCGATATCGCCGTCGCTGGAAGCGGCTTCTACCGCGGCGGCGCTATAGCAATGCACAAGTTGTCCGTTATCGTTGGCGCCCACCAGCCCGCCGACAAAATTAAAGCCGCTTACTGTGCCGCGGGCGAAGCAGTCGGTTACGACATCGCCCATATTGTATCCCACAAGCCCCCCCGCATACTGACCGGTACTGACTACGGTTGCCTCCGCAAAGCAGCCGCTGACCGCTCCGCCGATATTGCTGCCGATCAGCCCGCCGGTGTCCCATTCTTTCCCACTTACGGAGCCTGTGACATAACAGTCGGTGATCTGGCCGTGGTTTCGCCCGACCAGCCCGCCGACGGCTTCGAATCCCTGAACATCCGCGCCGCCGACGCCGAGTCGCTGGATTTGCCCTCTTGCGCCGATGTAGCCGAACGTTCCGACAAATTTCTGCTCAGGCATAAAAATCGTCAGGTTGTTCAGGGTATGGAATTGGCCGTCAAAGATGCCGTTAAACCGGATGGTGTTGTTGCCAACCGTCTGGGGGGTTGTTCCGGACAGATCGATGTCATTTGTCAAAACAAACGCCTTGTCCCAATCCTGGGGGGCATTGGTCAATTCCAGCCAATCGTCCGCGGTGCTGAGGCGATACGGGTCGGCTTGGGTGCCTGTGCCGCCGCTGTAGGCGCCGGCCCACACCACGGCCGAGAGCATCGCTATTGCCGCCTGTAAAAAAACGGGCTTGGCCATTGTACTACATCCCTCTTTGTCCACTTCGACTGGGTTTTGTAAAGGTGGCGGTTACCGTTTTGTCGCTATCTATGGTGAGGGTAACAGGGTTGTCGGCTGCGGTAATGCCGCCCGACCATCCGCTGAAGATATAGTCGTCCTCGGCCTCAGCGGTCAAGGTTACGGTTTGGCCGTGGAGATAAAACGGCATCTCCGGCGAGAGGGTTACGCTGCCGTTTTTAGCATTCACGGTCAGGACAAATGCCTTGTCGGGAAAAACCTCATCGGTACTGTGACAGAGAATCGTTTCATACACAGATTTGCCCTGAAACGACTGAACCGTCAGGTTCAAAGTGATATCGTCATAGACGTAACTTACCTCGTCGCAGCAGATACCGAAGCCCACACTTACGCCGGAGCCGGCATAATCAATAAACTCAAGCATTGCCGAGGACAGGGCCGCTGTTGTTCCATCCGTCAGAAGCACCGTTGGTCTGTTGCCGAAGAGGCCGACGGTCCAGTGGTTCGGGTCGTGGGTTTGACTCAATCGACACACCAGATCGCCGTCCTGATAAACGCTCGACAGCATCGAGCCGAACGGAGCAAACGGGTCTTCGTTTTGCCTGTTTCGTCTCAATGGCAAAAATCCTAATCGTGGATTGTCAAGGACGTAAAGCCGCAGTGTCTGTTCGTCGATGGGGCGCTGTTCCGGAATCTGCCCGGGCCGAAGTTCGCTACGCGGCGTCGAAGGGGATACGGTAAAACTCGAATCCAGGCCGACCGGTCGGATATGGTAGATGGTTACCCTTGCCTCGGTGATGATCTGTCCGCTTTTGAGCGGCAAGGTAATCCGAGGGTTGATGCCCCAGGTATAGCATTGCCCCGCTTGCAGGGTACGGTCTTGAGCTGATGTTTGGGGCATAGCACCCCCTGCGGTCGAGAGAGCGACCGTCCATCCGATACAGAATCCGATGATTTTTGTTTTCATCAACCCTTTTGGCTATCCAAATCTGAGTACACTGAATCGGGCTAAAAACTGTTCGTGCAATGATGCAGACCGAAGTTTGTCCTCACTTCCGTCAACGATGTCAAACACAGCTGCTTTGTGCGATGTGTCACGCTCATCGCCGGCAATGACGGCCGGCATAGCAAGCGATTATTCCGTCAAGAGGATACGGATAGACCCTCAGCATCAGGTTGTCTTTGTCGTATTCTCCTATTTCCAGACGAAAGCATCAAAACTTGAATCTAATCGATTATTTCAAAAACACAAGTGAATTATTCGGTTTTTACCGAAAGATCGAGAGAAACCGCTTTCAAAATCCGTGCGTCAGGGATATCCTTGCCGGTACTTTCACAACAGGGGAACCGAAAATACGGAGAATGGACCATGAAAACACGATGTTTTGTGGGGACGATTTTGTGGGCAAGTTTTGTCGCTTTGGCCGGTGGGGCTGCCGATGAGCCGGCCGGCAACGGGCCGATTAGTATTCGCCGGTTTGATGTGCTGCCGACCCACAGCGCCGCGGTCAATAAGGAAAATCTTCAAAAGGCCATCGACTGGGCTTCTCGGCGGGGGGCGGCACTGTTTGTTGAGCCTTCCGATGAACCCTATCGTGTTGATGGGGGAATTGTGCTGCGTGCCAATACCTCTCTGATCGGCGTTCACGGCCCCGTCGGTCGCGGCACCCGCCATCCCGACAAGCCTCAACCCGTCGGGAGCGTCTTTGCAATTGAGGACCGCGAGCATCCTTTTGTTACCGTCGAGCATGCCACTCAGATCCGGGGCATTCAATTCTGGTATCCGCAGCAAACGCTGAAAGACCCCGAAAAAATTATTGAATACCCCCCCACGATTCAATGCTCATCGCGTACTGGTGCCCAAGGCGTAACCCTTTCGTGTTTGACGTTTTACGGCGAGTTTGTGGCGATGGACTTTGTCGGTCGGCGCGGGGCGATTGTTGAGCAGATTCTCATCGAGCATTGCTACGGGTATCCGCTGAGCGGGCGGTTTATCCAGATTGATTATTGCTATGATATTCCCCGCATTCTTCATTGCCACGTCAACCCCGCCAA
>JAAYQH010000436.1 GCA_012519365.1 Planctomycetota bacterium
AACAAGCCGCTGCATCAGACCGTACGGGCGATGCAGGGTGCTGAGCATCTCCATTGCGCCGCGCAGGCGGTGGTCGCTGCGAGTGACAAACTGGGCCGCGGCCAGCAACTGATCATCAAACAGTTCCATCTCGTCGCAGCGAAGCTTGTGGATGTGTCGGCCGCGTATGGCCGCCGCTGATTGCGGCAGCACCTCGACGGTCGCACCGTTTTTGAACCGACAGGATTGGGCCAGGACCTTGCCCGCGACGAATTCTTCAAAACCGCACTGGACAAACGCAGCAAAATAATCATACATTCGATGGGCCTGGTCAAGCGACCCGGCCAGCATCCGCGTTTGGCAGTCGGGCTTGAACAGCCCCTCGAGCAGCGTAGCCACCCCCGCCAGTTGGGTTTTACCGCCGCCGCGATTGGCCCAGACCAGACAATCCCCGTTGATCGGCGGCTCAACGGCAAAGTCGGTATTATAACTGTGCCAAAGGTAATCCATTGGGCTGCTGTGCCCCGGACACAATCGCCGGTCCGGCACGGACAGTTTCAAAAAGACCTTCACATAGTCCCGAAGTTGCTGGCGATTGAGGGGGCGATACCGCCTCAGCCGCCCCAAGATAGCCGTTGCGATCGACTTAGCCTCAGCAGGAGAGTGGGGCATTGGGGTAAGATGTGTTGTGTGTGTTGCCATGATTTGACATGCTCCTTCTTCTTACAAAACAGTTGATACTTGTCCGAAAAATCCAAAAAGCAAGGGACAATACCCCCCTTTTTCCCGTGCGGATAATGGCCGCCGAGTGACGAGTTCAAAACCCTCACACCCGAGGCGTCAGACCCTCCATTACCTCATCCGACTGTCGGGCGCAGAAAAACGGCCTTTCTCCCTTTTTGCCTTGCTTGTCCCCGCTTTGTCCTCTTATTTTTGCCCTGTTTTATCTATCTTTTGGCATTTTTTTCATATTTTACGGGCCAAAACGCAGGGTTGGCCCGCAATAAGGAAATTATAGCCGAAAGTTAGGTAAAAATCAAACAAACAGAGTGTTTTTTTTCAAAAAAACCTCATTTTTTGTTTTTTTCTACTCGCACGCAGGTCAGTTTCGCATCAGCTCTACGTTTTCGCGACCTACAACGGCACCGATTTTTCGGCAGAAATCCGCATCCGCCCGAACGCTGAGGCTTTTGTCGGCTGCCGCAATGATTCGCCAGCCGCCGGCGGTCTGGATGCTGATCTGGACGGGGCTTTTGCCGCGATGGGTTTGACACAGCGTGGCGATTCGGCGGATGTTCTCTTCCGTAATGTTGAGGGGCAGCAGACGAATCCAGACGCGAGCGGCCAGTTTGTCGGTAACCTCTTCGAGGGCGTACAATTCTTCACAAAGCAGATTGGGCGTCTCGCGTTTGCAATCGACCTTGCCGCGAACAAAGACGATTTTGTCCACTTCGATCAAATGGCCGAATTTTTCGAGTGTTTTTGGAAACAAGACCACTTCGCATTTGCCCTGCAGGTCTTCCAGCTCGAAGACCGCCATTTTAGCGCCGGCATTGCGTCCGTTTTTGGTGACGATGTTGCGGATTTTGGTGATCAGTCCGCCGATAACCACCTCGCGGCCTTCCTGTTTGGTGCTGAGTTGGTTGGTGTGCAGGGTCGAATAGGCATCGATCAGGTCGGCGTGCTTGCTGAGCGGGTTGCAGGTCACATAAAAACCCAGCACCTCTTTTTCGTAGGTCAACATCTGGGTTTCCGGCCAGGCGGGCACATCGGGCAAACTGGGGACAACCGCCTCGTCCTCATCGGACAGGCCGGCGGCAAAGAAGTTCATCTGGCCGCTTTGGGCATCCGCTTGCATCGAGGCGCCGACCTGCATGGCGGATTCCAGCCCGGCCATCATCTGGGCTCGGCTGCCGCCGAGATTGTCAAACGCCCCAGCCTTGATCAGGGCCTCGATGACCTGTTTATTGACCGCCCTCAGATCGACATTTTCGCAGAAATGAAACAGGTTTTTGAACCGGCCGATTTTTTCCCGCGCAGCGATAATCTGCTCGACGGCCTTTTCGCCGACGCCTTTGACCGCAGCCAGGCCAAAACGGATGAGGCCTTTGGTCTCTTTGCGGCCGTGTTCGCGGTCATAAATGACGGTAAAATCAACAAAACTGTCGTTGATATCCGGCGGCAGGACATCGATGCCCATGTCGCGGCACTCGCTAATGTACTCAACAACCTTCTCGGTGTTGCCCATTTCGTAGGTCAGCAAGGCGGCCATATACTCGACCGGATAATAGGCCTTCAGCCACGCGGTTTGATAGGCAACAAAGGAATAACGCGTTGCATGGCTTTTGTTAAAGCCATAGCCGGCGAATCGTTCAATCAGGTCGAAGATTTCCTCAGCCTGCGTTTGCGTGAGGCCTTTTTTGACACAGCCTTCGATGAAGCGTTTTTTCTCGGCGGCAATCACGTTTAACTTTTTTTTGCCGATGGCTTTAATCAGGGCGTAGGCCTGGCGCAAGGGGATATCGCCGAGCCGGTTGCAAATCCGCATCACCTGTTCCTGATAGACCATAATGCCGAAGGTCTCTTCGAGGACTTCGCGCATAATCGGATGCGGCACCTCCCACGTGGCGCCGTGCTTGCGGTCGATGTAGTCGGGAATCAGCGCCATCGGGCCGGGGCGATACAGGGCATTGGCGGCGATAAGGTCCTCCAGCCGGTCGGGGCGGAGTTTCATCAGCAAGTCCTGCATGCCGCCGGATTCAAACTGAAAGACACCCTTGGTACGACCGGCGGCAAAGATGTTGCGAAAGACGTTTTGGTCGGTAATGTCGATTTTATCAATCTCGATGGTCTTGCCGTGAATGTCTCTGATTAAATCGAGGGCCCGCTGAATGATACTGAGGGTCTTAAGACCCAGAAAATCCATCTTCAGCAGGCCGACCTTTTCGACCGTCGGACCTTCAAACTGCGTGATGATATCGTCGGAGTTGGGCTGCTTGTACAACGGCAGGAAATTGGTCAGCGGCTCATCGGCGATAACGACGCCGCAGGCGTGCACTGACGCATGGCGGGCCAGCCCTTCCAGACGGCGGCCAATGTCGATTACGCGGCGGGTTTGTTCGTTTTCCTCATAAGCCTTTTTCAGTTCCGGCTCCACTTCGAGCGCTTTGTCGAGGGTCATCTTTAATTCGTTCGGCACCAGCTTGGCCAACCGATCCGCCTCAGCCAGCGGCACATCCAGCACGCGGCAAACGTCGCGAATGACGGCCTTGGCCTTCATCGTACCAAAGGTGATGATCTGGGCGATTTGGCCGTATTTTTTGCGGACATATTCGAGCGTTCGCGGCCGGCTGTCCTGACAAATGTCGATATCAATATCGGGCATTTCGTTTCGCTCGGGGTCCATAAACCGCTCAAACAGCAGGTCGTAATGAATCGGATCGACATCGCAGATGCCCAGACAATAGCCGACCACCGTGCCGACAGCGCTGCCTCTGGCGCCAACAGGAATATTGTTGCGGCGGGCGAAGTTGCACACGTCCCAGACGATTAGAAAATAACTGGCAAAGCCTTTGCCGATGATGACATTCAGTTCGCGTTCGATGCGTTCGCGGATGGGGTCGGTGATTTTGCCGTAGAGTTTCTTGGCGCCTTGATAGACCAGGTCGCGCAGATACTCCTCGGCGCTCTGGCCATTCTCGGGCGTATAAACCGGCGCGTGGCGGGTGGTCAAGTCCAACTCAACATTGCAGCGTTCGGCAATCCACAGCGTGTTGTCGCACGCCTCGGGCACATCGGTAAACATCGAGCGCATTTCGTGGGGACTTTTCAGATAGACGCTCGGCGGGTAGGTCATCCGATCCGGGTCGGTGACCTTTTTGCCGGTGCTGATGCAGCACAGGGCATTGTGGGCCTCGAAATCCTCGGCATTGAGAAAATGCACATCATTGGTCGCCACCAGACCGACCCCTTTGCGGCGGGCCAGGTCAATCATCATCGGCCGCACGTGGGGGCTGTCGTCACCGTCGTGCTGCTGGATTTCGAGAAAGAAGCGTTCGGAACCGAAAATCTTCAAATACTCATCGACCGCTTTTTCAGCTGCGGCCACATCATACCGCTTGAGCGCGACCGGCACTTCACCGGCAATGCAGGCGGTCGTGCAGATCAGCCCGTCGTTCAGCTCGGCCAACAGGGCTTTATCGATGCGGGGGCGATAATAGAACCCCTCCATGTAGCCGAGGCTGCTGAGCTTCATTAAGTTGCGATAGCCGGTCAGATTTTCGGCCAATAGAAGCAGGTGGTAGGCGTTCTCTTTGACGCCGCCGCCTTTTTGACGCTCAAAGCGGCTTTCCGGCGCAATGTAGGCCTCCATCCCCAAAATGGGCTTGACGCCGGCGGCTTGGGCCTTGATGTAAAAATCCACCGCACCGAACATATTGCCGTGATCGGTGATTGCCACGGCGTCCATCCCCAGCTCTTTGCAGCGATTAAACAGCCGCTCGGCAGGGATCGCTCCATCCAAAAGGGAATATTGCGTATGCAGATGAAGATGCGTAAATCCTTTACCTGCCATAATGTCTCCGTCATTGACCAAAGGAATCATTTACAAAAAGGCATCTTAGCCGAATGACACCGATTGTCAACGCACTCGATGGAAAAACACCTAACAGCAGGCAAAATCGCAGGTTGCGCAAAATAGTCGGCAGCCTCTTTACCCCAAGGCTCCGAAATATGCCGTTTACTTGAGTTTTCTTTCGATCCTTCCTTTGATGATTTTTATCGATGGCCCGTAGGGTCCTGAGGCACTGGTTGCGGCCACAAGGAGATTCGGCGATTCGGCCATCAGGGAATTCCAGGTGTACGCTTCTTCGGGATGGCGGCCAAACGGCTTGGGTTGGACGGCCCAGGTGTATCCGCCGTCGGTGCTGCTGACGAGGCCGAGCTTAAACAAGCCGTCGCCCTGTTCATCGGTCTGAAAAGAGACAAACACAGGCCCGTAATCAACGGCGGCAATATACGGGGCCGTGGCGCGATGGTTGACATTTTCGGGGGCATAGACCGGCTGCCGCGGTCCCCAGCTCTGTCCGCCGTCCTGACTGCGAATCGACCAGGTTACAAACTGGCCGCTGCGAGCGATATCGTGCCCTTCCAGCACGAGCAAAATATCGCCATTGTCCAGAATTGTCGCCACCGGCATCCCGTCGCGGGAACCGAGGGTGCGGCTGATGACCTGCGGCGAATGCCATGTGCGGCCGTTATCGTCCGAACGCTGCATTTCAATGACCTGATCGGTGCCGGCCGCTCCGGCCTCCTGGGCATAAAAAACCAGCAATTGGCCGTCGTCTTTGCGAATCATCTGCGGCTCCCAGACGCCTTCGGTGTTGCTGACAATGGTGGACCACTGCTGCCATGTCGCACCGCGGTCGCCGCTGCGTGAGACCATCAGGGTCTTGTCCGGGCAGCTGACGAGCCG
>JAAYQH010000437.1 GCA_012519365.1 Planctomycetota bacterium
GCCTGTGAGGCGGCTTTGCAACTGCGTCCCAATGACGACCAATTGCGCAATGAATTGCGGGATTTGTGCGCCAGTATGACCATGGAAAAGGGCAAATACGGCCAGACAGCGGACTTTCGAGGGTCCATCCGGGACCGAGAAACCCAAGAACAGCTGCACAGTCAGGAAACACTTGTCAAAACGGCTCAGACGCGTCAAAAAGCGGTTGAAGCGGCGCGAAAACGTCTGAATGAAGGGCGGTTTTCGCCGGTCAATGTGCTGGATTTGGCCGACGCCTTGGCGGATTTGGAAACAGAACAGGGCTATGAGGAAGCGTTTGCCCTGTTGAATAAGTATTATGAGCAAACGCACGACTTCTCATTCAAACGTCGGCTTGGCGAATTGAAACTCCGACAGTTGCGCTCGCAGGTCCGCCATCTTCAGGAACAACTCAAAAAAACCCCGAATGATTCGGAACTTAAAGCCCAACTGTCCCAGCTGACCCGGACAATGGAGCAAGAAGAGACCGAACATTATCGGCTTTGTCAGGAGAATTACCCGACCGACATGCGGTATAAATATGAATTCGGGCGATGTCTGATTCGCGACGGGCAATACGATAAGGCCATTCCCCTCTTTCAGGAGGCCCAGCACGACCCCAAACTAAGACTTGCGTCGATGAATAAAATTGGATTGTGTTTCTTTTTGAAGGGCTGGTATGAAGACACCATCGATATTTTTCAAAAAGCTCTTTCGGAGTGTCCCAGTGAGGAAAGTGCGATTGCAAAAGACATAAGATACAATCTGGCAAGAAGTTATGAAGAATCCGGTCAGAAAAAAGAAGCCCTTGAAATATACCGAAAACTCGCTCAGCTGGATTTTAGCTATAAAGATGTGGGACAACGTATTGACATTTTGCGAAAAGATGTTACAAGTTAGCGTTTTGTATACCGTCGCAGAGCTTTGTTTCGGGCATCGGGAACTCTTCGAACCAAGGCAAATAAGATAAAATGTAACAACAATACAGGAGTTAAACGTGGCACATTCATTATCAGCCCAAAAACGTGTTCGTCAGAACGCAAAACGAAGGACGCGCAACCGGGCGCGAAAGAGTATGGTCAAGACGCAGATCAAGCGTTTTGAACAGACGCTGGCCTCGGGTGACATCGGTGCAGCTCAGGAACAGCTCAAAATGCTGACCAAAAAGCTCGACAAAGTAGCAGCCACCAGCACAATGCACAAGAACACTGCGTCCCGACTGAAATCCCGCTTGAGCCGCCGGCTAAATGTGCTGCAGGCAAAGGCGAACTAAGCACACGGGCCTTTTGTGTGAAAACTTCCGGCGTCTTGGCGATGGGGTTATCGACAAGACGCTTTTTTTGTGTACTCGGTTACAGCGTAAACAACTTCTGTAAAACAGCAATAACACGGTGGCATAAAAAGCGTTATATCAATATCCAAAAGCCGACTCCCGGGCAGGTTTTCCAAGGAGCGATGGTGGAGACCCAAGAAGCGCTCGGGCGTTGGAATAGGCAAATCGGTTTTTGATTTTGTTCTGTCATTTTACAGTTTTCTTTTTAATCTTTGATATTGCCGTCCTCCATAAGGCGGTGGTGCTCTCAACGGCAAATATTTTTTTGAGGTGAAAATCGCGGTGGATTGGTGGAACTGCTGAAACGACTCATTTTGACGGCGCTGGCGCGTCGGGATTATACGCCGCAGCCGCCGCGGCAACTGGCCGAAAGTCTGGGGCTGCCCCCCGAGGACTATCCGGCATTTAAGAAAACACTCGAAAATCTGCGCCAAAAAGGTCAGATCGCGTTCGATTCAAAAAAGAATGTGACCCTGCCGCCGATGGGCAATCGGGTGATTGGAACATTCCGCGCCAATGCCCGCGGGTTTGGTTTTATCGTGCCATTGGAACCGAACGCCTATGGGGATTTGTATGTGGCGCCCTCGGATTCGGACGGGGCAATGAGCAACGATATAGTTCTGGCTCGCGTGGTCAAAAAAGGCATGCACGGCGGCCAGCGGCGTTATGCGGGGGTTATTATCGATATTATCGAACGCGGTGGCTCGCGGTTCGTCGGAACGCTTCGTCGCAATGGGGATACGTGGTATGTCGAGCCGGAAGGAAAAGGGGTTTTTAGGCCGATCCTTGTGGAAGATGCCGCCTCCAGCGGGGCTCGAGAACACGATAAGGTGGTGCTGGAGATCGTCAGTTATCCCCGCGGCAATGAACCGGCCGCCGGTGCCATCGTAGAGGTCATCGGCAAGGCCGGCCATTAC
>JAAYQH010000438.1 GCA_012519365.1 Planctomycetota bacterium
GAGTTATGCAGAACAGTGATTCGGCACAATCGGACAAAGACTTGAGGAATGTGATTAAAATTAATGAGGCCCAGATCCAGGACCACCTCGGCGAGATGGTGCGTTCGACGGTGGAAGAGACGCTCAATGCCATGCTGGCGGCGGCACGACTGCGGCACATCGCCGGGACGCAATGGGGCATGAAACGCTATATGAACATGGATCGACTGAAAGAGTTCAAACGGGAACAGTTAGCCATCGTGGAGGGCATCGCCGGATAGACCGATAATATCTTCCACCCCATGGGGTGGCAGGCACGAGGAAACCCCTCGACCAATGAAAGACCGATAACGAAAGTGCGAAAAATCCTTGACACTACCAATTGGATTTTATAATATCGAAATGAACTATGGCGTCGAGCCGGGCACCTTTGAAATTATGATTGGCAACTCCTCACGCGATTGCGATTTACAAAAAGTTATTTTAACGGTGAGCGATTAAAGAAGCGAAAAGTCCCGAAAAACTTCGAATCTGTATTAAAAACAAAAAATATCTTCTTGTTCCAGAAAGTGTGCGCCCCCCCCTTTGCGTGGTTAAGCACGCCGATATCGCTCTTACAGAGGGGCCAAATATCCCTTATGGCATCTTGAAAAGAATCGCCGCAAAACCGCCGCCCGGGGCCATCGTGACAGTCAGGGTTTCATTGGCGTGTACTGTCAGACGGCGTATCTTGACGTGGCGCGCATTCTGTGCTGCCTCCGGGCCGTCTTCATACACAGTCGCCTGATACCGTCCTTCGCCCAAAAAGCCCAGCGGCACCGCAACCGTCCGGGCGTCCCAGTTGGTAATGCCGCCCAGATACCATTGGTTCCCTTTTCGTCGGGCGGTCACAACAAATTCGCCAATACCGCCGTCCAGCACAATAGTATCATCCCAGGATGCCGGGATGTCATTGAGAAATTCAACGCCATCTTGCCCATAGTAGTTGGCCGGCAAGTCGGCAGTGCACATAAACGGGCTGTCATACACCACAAACAAAGCCATTTCCTGGCATCGTGTGCCGAGGGTTTGAATCGGTCGTTGCGTACGCCACGAGTCGGCGGTTTCATTCAGAAAACTGCCGGTCGTATAATCCATCGGCCCGGCCAGCTGCCGCGTAAAGGCAAGTGTGGTTTTGTGAACGGGGTCATTCAAATTGGACCAGAGATTCTGCTCATTGCCGAAAACAGCCTCACAGGTCATCATGTTCGGCCAGGTGCGCATCTGGCCGGTGGGTTTGTAGGACCCGTGAAAATCGATCATAATCTTGTAGCGAGCCGCGGTTTCGAGCACTTTATAGTACCAGTTGACCATCTCTTGATCGTCGCGCGACATAAAATCGGTTTTGACGCCCGCAATGCCCCATTTTTGGTATAGGGCCAGGGCCTCTTCGAGATGACGGTCGAAGGCCTGCCAGTGTGTCCAGAGCCACAGTTTGACATTGCGTTTGGCTGCATAGTCTACGAGGGCCGGAATATCCAGTCCCTCTATCGGCGTGGTGACATCGTCTTGCCAACTGCCGTACCAGCCGTCATCGATTAAGGTATATTCCCAATTCATTTCCCCCGCCAAATCGATATAGCTTTTCAGCAGCTCCATATCCATTTGGCTGCCGCTGCTTAACCAGTTCCAGCTTGCAACGCCAGCCTTGATCCACGAGGTATCAGCTATTTTGCAGGGTTCATTCAAATTTAGGATGATGTCCGAATTGAGCAAATCCGCCGGGCACCGTCCCACTTGAATAACCCGCCATGGTGAAAGATGGGGCAGTTTGACCTCAACGGCTGTTGCGGAATTGCCGCGACGAGACAGCAGACTGCGCAGAACAACCCGGTCAACTTCTTTCTGATCCGGAATAACAATAAAACGGACCTTGGCTCTGCCTCGGTTGCCGACTTCGGCATCAATGCCAACTTTGCCCGACAGCCGTTGGCTGCTTTTGGGCAGCGTGTAGGCGATAAGACCGTTGGCATGGGTACCCACTCCTTTTTTATAGACTTTTCCGGCAATCGTCAGAGGGTTGCCCTCGACGCTTTGATCCGTTTTGAGGCTCCCCCAATCCTGACGTGCCTGGATGGGGGACAACTCGCTCAGCCAGATCGTCGAACCCTCTTCAAGGGTTACTTTGAAGTCAGCAATGTCCACGTGGTCATAACTGTTGTCCCCGACTGCGTCCAAAACAATGCGAAGTTCGCTCGCGTCCGGGGGCAAGGCCTTGTCAAAGACGTAAGGGGCGCCTCCCCCAAAGACCTCATTGCTTTCAAGCCATATTGGCAGCTGGCCTTCACGGGTCAAGTACATCCCCGCCCAATCGACAAGGGAGGCCTCGAGAATGCTGCAGTACCGATCCGGGGCCACTTGGATTGTCAGGGGCAATCCTACGATATCGATAGGCAAAATCCGGGAAAGCTGCTGTCGCGGAAAAGTGGTCTCATGCATTGTCGTGAAACTGTTTAAAAAAGCAGGCCAGGCGACCGGATTGCCGGGCAGGGTAAACTGCGTTCGTTCTTCCTTGATGCTCAGGTGCTGCCCCATTTCTTTGCCGAACTTAAAGCGGAAGGCAACGCCGTCATTATAGGCCCGAGCAATGAGCGAAAACAACCGCCGAGGGCCGGTTTGTTCACGCAACACAATTTCAATTTGATTATGAAGGTCTTGAATCTCGGATTTCCGTCCATAAACCGGCTGCCACCGATGGTCAGTGTAAGACCGATGGCTGTCCACCCACTCCAACGGCATGGCGATTTTGCTGTCATCGCCAAATTCAATTTGCAACTCGGAGTCCAAAATAAGCGGCTGGTTATCCATTAACACCGAATAGGAAAGTTTGGGGGTGGTTTTTACAGTCAGTTGAACTGTTTTGTCCGGCGAGGTCAAAGAAATAGTTTCCCCAAATACGAAATGGGCACTCGTCAAAAACAGAAAAAGGATATAGGCAGACTTGTTTTTTAACATAGCATCTTCCTTTCGTTTGTATTTTGGATAATACTGCCTTGGAATTTCAAAAAAAACATTGCTTTCATTATTCCATATATAGGCTCCAAATACCACAATAAAGAAACTTTTTGGAGGCAAACGCCCCCGATGCATCCCTGTTTTGAAATATTAATGCAAAAAGAAGGCGCGGTTCGTGCAATATTTTGTATTGACGAAAGCCCCTTAATTCAATAGAGTAGTAACGTGAACGTACCACTTAAGGGCGGAATCATCACTCCGCTGATGTGTCGCGATGGGTGCTCGTTAAATGAGAATATAATAGCCGGACTCGATCCAAAAAGGATTGCGATATTACCGTAATGGAAGCGTTACGAAATTTCCGAACATATTTTCTCCGCGGGTTAGCGGCATTACTGCCGACAATCCTAACAATTTGGATATTTGTACAATGTTATATCTTTATTCAGGACAAAATAAGCGTCCACATTAACCGAGCGGTCGTACAGTTGATTTTTTGGATAACGCCGAGATATTCCAAAGAGTTTTTGGTGAATTTTTGGGTTGAAGGGCCGGGCAAAATCATGGGGTTTTTTATTGCTGTTCTCGGTGTGGTTTTTTTTGGCCAGCAAGAAATCCGTTACCTGCTTGATATTTGGATATACACTGCGAATCAGCGGAATATTGGCCAACGTGTTCTCAAGAAACCGCCAAATCGTCCGCCCCATCACGCTGGCTAAAAAA
>JAAYQH010000439.1 GCA_012519365.1 Planctomycetota bacterium
GAGTTATGCAGAACAGTGATTCGGCACAATCGGACAAAGACTTGAGGAATGTGATTAAAATTAATGAGGCCCAGATCCAGGACCACCTCGGCGAGATGGTGCGTTCGACGGTGGAAGAGACGCTCAACACCATGCTGGCGGCGGCACGACTGCGGCACATCGCTGGGACGCAATGGGGCATGAAACGCTATATGAACATGGATCGACTGAAAGAGTTCAAACGGGAACAGTTAGTCATCGTGGAGGGCATCGCCGGACAGACCGATAATATTTTCCACCCCATGGGGTGGCAGGCACGAGGGAACCCCTCGACCAATGAAAGACCGATAACGAAAGTGCGAAAAATCCTTGACACTACCAGCCCTGAAGTATGTTGATACACCATTTCTGCAACATTGAACTTTAAGATTGGTTTTTTCAGTGACGAATCCAATCAAGACAATTGCAGAAAAAAACAACAAAAGAGTAAGAGTTTAGCCATTTGGGCTGGTGAGCTAACAGCCGGCCATGATTCTGGCTTTCAGCAGGACAACCGCCGCGGAAAGTTGTGCATCGGTCATTAGCATCTGCTGGGTCAGTGATTCGGTTTTCAGATCGGCGTCGGCGGGTATCTCTTTGGCCATCAGTTGACGCCGGCGTTCGTTCTGAATATCCTGGATTCGGCTCTGTTCGTAGGGGTACAGCGGCAATTCAATCGCGGGGGCGATCCCCCAGTCCCTTCGGTTTTGCGATTCGAGTTTATGGCGGTTGGGGACCGCTTGACCGTTGGGCAGGAAATAATAGGCGGTGGTGAGTTTGAGCCGCCCGCCATCGGGGCCCAAATCCACAATTTCCTGGACGCAACCTTTGCCATAGGTGCGCTGGCCGATGAGCGTGACTTGTTCGGGCAGGCGTGTCGCAACGATCCCTGCAACCACCTCCGAGGCGCTGGCGCTGCCTTCGTCGATCAAGATGACGATCGGATAGGTTCGTCGCGGGCCGTTGGGGTGTGCCTGCCAAACGATGTTGTTTTCGCCTCGTCCAGACGTGCTTAAAAGGGGGCCGTCATCGATAAACAAATTCGCGAACGCCGTCGCCTCATTCAGCAAACCGCCGCCGTTGCCCCGCATGTCCACAATCAGCCCCAGAATCTGGCGCTGTTCCAATGCTGTCAGGACGCGCAGTGCCTGTTCGGTGGTTTTTTCCGTAAAGCCGTTCAATCGCAGGTAGCCGATACAATCCTTCGCATCCAGAAAATAATCCCAGCGGCCGTGGGTTTTTCCGTTGTCGGCGCGTTGGATACCTTCCACTGTCGGCAGTACAATTTTCTGACGGGTAACGGTGACCACTTCGGTCTTATCCGAGTCGGGGTGACGCACCGTCAAACTGACCGATGTTCCGACGGGGCCCGAAATAAGCTGAACTCCGCAGTCCGTAGGCAAAGAGCGGGTGGATTTCCCGTCCACTGCCAGAATAATGTCATCGGCCGCAAGCGTTGTCTCGGCGGCCGGCGTATCGGGAATCACCGAGACAATGACCAACTCGTCGCCGTCTTTGCGAATCCGAATTCCTACGCCGCCGAACTGTCCGGTCAGATTTTTTTCATACTGACTGA
>JAAYQH010000440.1 GCA_012519365.1 Planctomycetota bacterium
CCACGACACTCACGACTGGCTTCGGCATTCAGGCAGCACGCCCACGCCGATGACCGGCCCGGCCGGGGGAGCCGACGGCAGCACATGGTATGTGTATATGAGAACCTCACTGGGATATGCCAACACGGCCGGCGATAATGCCATTCTTGAAAGTCCTGTGATTTACGGCTTCGGTCGTATTTTGACGTTTTACTACCATATGTACGGCGTGCATATTGGCACGCTGAACGTAGATGTTTATGACGGGACGTGGCATTATGGCATCTGGAGCGTCAGCGGCCAGCAGCACACCTCTGCCGCCCAGCCCTACACGCAGGCCCTTGTGAATCTTTCGGACTTCAGCGGCCCGATCCAGATTCGTTTGCGGGCGGTCGCTGTCGGCGGCGGTTTTGGCGATATCGCGATTGACCAAATCGAGGTCTTAGGTCGAGTTCTCTACGGCGATATGAACGGCGACGGCGTCGTTGACGTCGACGATCTTGCAGGCTTTGCCGACTATTGGCTTCAGGAAAACGGCGAGCTGGATTTAGACAACAACGGCCGGATCGACCTGTGCGAATTTGCCGAGTTTTCCCGCAACTGGCTCGATGGATCGTTTCAATAAAGTTTAGTATAACGACAGAGTGTCTGGACAGAAGTATTGACACTGTTGGCAAAAGTGTTATCGAATCTTTTGCCGGCTGGCTCTTGCTTTCACGAATAAATGAGAAAATAACAATTTCTAACAACGGAGGTTTATCATGGCAAAGACAGGCGGCGCGATGTCGTTAATCGGATTGACCTGTATTGTTCTGTTGGCCGGCGATTGGGTTCAGGCAAAACCGGCGCAAAATCCGATTATCTGGGCCGATGTGCCGGATGTGGCGGCCATTCGCGTCGGCGATACGTATTATATGGCCAGCACGACGATGCATATGAGTCCCGGTTTGCCCATTATGAAGTCAAAGAACCTGGTCAACTGGGAATTGATCGGCTATGCCTATGATACACTGACCGACAACGCGGCGCTGCGGCTGGAAAACGGCAAAAACGCCTATGGCGCGGGATCCTGGGCGCCTTGCCTGCGCTACCACGAAGGAACCTTCTATGCGACCACCTTTTCCAGCACAAGCGGCCGAACGCATATCTATACCACTGCTGATATCGAAAGCGGCCAATGGGAGGAAATTTCGTTTTCTCCTTCACTGCATGACCATTCGCTGTTCTTTGATGACGACGGCCGTGTCTATATGCTCTACGGCGTCGGCGATCTTCGTTTGGTGGAACTGAAGCCGGATTTGACCGGTATCAAACCGGACGGTTTCAATGAGGTGGTGATCAGAAACGCCAGCGCCGTGGCCGGTCCCAATATCGGCTTGCCGGCCGAAGGCTCACAGATGCGCAAGATCAACGGTAAGTACTATGTGATGAATATCACCTGGCCGCGGGGCGGGATGCGCACACAAATTGTGCATCGTGCCGACACGATTACCGGACCTTACGAAGGCAGGGTGGTTCTGCAGGACAAGGGAGTGGCACAAGGCTGCCTGATCGATACGCCCGATGGAAAGTGGTATGCGCTTTTGTTTCAGGATACCGGTGCGGTAGGCCGTTGTCCCTGGCTTGTACCGGTCAGATGGGAGGACGGCTGGCCGGTGCTGGGCATTGACGGCAAGGCGCCAATAACGCTGGATATTGAAGACAACGGCCAGGGGCTTGCCAATATCGTCGCCTCTGATGAGTTTGACCGCGCACCGGGCCAGCCGCTGCCGCTGGCCTGGCAGTGGAACCACAACCCCGACAATCGCTGCTGGTCGATGGGTGAGCGGAAGGGATACCTGCGATTGACCACCGGACGGGTGGACAGCGATATCCTTCAGGCTCGCAACACGCTGACTCAGCGAACCTTTGGCCCTGTCTGTTCGGCGACGACGAAACTGGAAGTCGGCCGGATGAAGGACGGCGATTGTGCAGGTCTGATCGCCCTGCAAAAACGATACGGCTATGTGGGTGTCCGAATGGAAGGCGGCCGCAAGTCGATTGTGATGGTCAGTGCACAATCCGAACGGCCTGAAGAGGTCCAGCGCATCCCGCTCCAACAACAAACCGTCTATTTGAAGATCGACTGCGATTTTCGAAATCGTACGGACAAGGCCTATTTCTATTACAGTCTGGACGGTCTGCAGTGGACGAAAATCGGTTCGACCTTGCAAATGGCCTACACCCTGCCGCATTTTATGGGTTACCGATTTGGCCTGTTCAACTTCGCCACCCAAACCACAGGCGGATTCGTGGACTTTGATTACTATCGCATA
>JAAYQH010000441.1 GCA_012519365.1 Planctomycetota bacterium
AACTTGTGCTTATCGACCACTTCACCCGGCAGGAAATCACTGTCGCCGACGTTTTCAATCTCAACCTTGTTCATCATCTGCGACAGAATTACCTCGATGTGTTTATCGTTGATCGAAACGCTCTGGGCCCGATACACATTCTGAATTTCCCGCAGCAAATAACGCTGCAGGGCCTCTTCACCTTTAATCCGCAAAATGTCATGCGGCACCAGCGGCCCCCCGGTCAACGCATCGCCGGCTTCCACGTGGTCGCCGGTATGGAAGTTCAGGTGCTGATCATGCGGCACATGGTGTTCTTTTTCCATACCGCTTTCATTGCGGATGATAATTGTCATCTTGCCGCGGCGTTTGTCGGCCTTTAATTCGACGGTCCCTGAAATTTCGGCCATGGCCGCCGGATCTTTCGGCTTGCGTGCCTCAAGAATTTCCGTTACACGCGGCAGACCGCCAGTAATGTCCTGCGTACCGCCGCCGCCGCGAGGCAGACGCGCCAACAGGGTACCGGCCTTTACTTCCTGACCTTCATCCACTTCGATGCGAGCACGTGCGGGCAGGTAGTGCACATCTAGAATTTTGCCCTGCTCATCTTCGATGATCACCTGCGGATGCTTGTCGCCTTTGTGCTCAACGATGACCGAACGACCCCGCTGGCCTTTGCGTTCTTCTTCCACACGCATCGTCTCGCCTTCGATCACATCCACCAGACGTACAAAACCGCTTACCTCGGCCAGAATCGGCACGCGGTGCATGTCCCAGGCAAACAGCCGCTGGCCGCGTTTGACCTTTTGGCCGTCTTCCACAAACACCAAACCGCCGTACGGAACTTTGAACCGTTCCAGTTCGCGGCCCTTTTCATCCACAAGGGCCATCTCGCCGGTACGTTTCAATGCGATCAATGTCTTTTGACCTTCATAGTCGGTTTCCACTACGTTCAGGTCAACATATTTGACGATGCCGTCACGCGGGGTCTTCTGATCGTTTTCAATCAGCGACACCGACGCAATACCACCGGTGTGGAACGTTCTCATCGTCAACTGGGTGCCCGGCTCACCGATGGACTGTGCAGCAATAATGCCGACCGCCAACCCTTCTTCGGCCAGCATGCCAAGGCTCATATCCCACCCATAACACTTGGCACACACGCCGATGCGACTTTCACACGTCAGCGGGCTGCGGACACGAATTGCTTCCAGCCCGAGTTTTTCGATCTTCTCGGCCGCTTCGGGCGTAATCACTTCGTTTTCATAGACGATCATCTCGTCGGTAATCGGGTTTCGGATATTGTCCCGTGCTGTTCGGCCAATGATCATTTGTTTGAGCGGAATATCAACCGCTTCGCCTTTATAGACGGTGGCCTTGGTAATCCCTTGCAGCGTGCCGCAATCCTGCTCGCTGATCATCACGTTCTGTGCCACATCAGCCAGTTTTCGCGTCAGATATCCGGAGTCGGCCGTTTTCAACGCCGTATCGGCCAGCCCTTTACGAGCGCCGTGTGTTGAGCTGAAGTATTCCAGAACGTTCAAGCCTTCTCGGAAGTTGGATTTAATCGGTGTTTCAATAATTTCGCCGCTGGGCTTGGCCATCAACGCACGCATACCGGCCAACTGCTGAATCTGGTCGATGCTGCCGCGAGCACCTGAATGCCGCATCACCCAAATCGGGTTCAGATAGGGCTTGCCGTTCCGTGTGTCATTTTTCATCGCGTTCATCATCGCGTTGGTGACTTCCACACGCGCATGAGTCCAGGCATCGATAATCTGGTTGTACCGTTCGCCGTAGGTCAAAATACCCGACTGATAACTGTTGAGGATTTTCTCAACACGTTTTTGTGCCTTTTCAATAATAACGGGCTTCTCGTCGGGAATCCGAAGGTCGGTTACGCTGATGCTCATCCCCGACAGCGTCGCCTGCTTAAAGCCCAATTCTTTGATGTTGTCCAGCAAATCAATAGTTGCCCGAGAGCCGACGATTTCGTAACAATCCTGAACCACATTGCCCAGCCGTTTTTTGTCCATCACGCAATTATAGAACGGCATTCGCGGATCCAGCACATCGTTAAATAGACACCGCCCCGGCGTCGTCTCGATCAGACCGCCTTTTTCCGGCCCGTTCTCGCCAATAACCGTCTTGCCTTCCGGCAAACGTACCTTGACACGGGCGTGAATACCAACCTTGCCGGTATCCAACGCGGTAATCGCCTCATACGGATCACGGAACAGCATACCCTGGCCGGGCTGCTGATCGGCCATATGCGTAATGAAGTAATTACCCAGCACAATATCCTGCGACGGCCCCAGCATCGGCGAACCGTTGGCCGGCGAAAAGATGTTGTTCGTGGACATAATCAGCGTATGCGCTTCGACCTGGGCCTCAATGCTCAGCGGCAAATGCACTGCCATCTGGTCGCCGTCAAAGTCCGCATTAAAGCCGCCGCACACCAGCGGATGCAGCATAATCGAGTTGCCCTCGACCAGCACCGGCTCAAACGCCTGAATCCCCATACGGTGCAGCGTC
>JAAYQH010000442.1 GCA_012519365.1 Planctomycetota bacterium
TCGGTGGCTATCATGCTGGACCGCATCAAAACGCGTCTGATTGTGGTATGGACAATAACCGGCCAAACGGCGCGATTTCTAAGTAAAATGCGGCCCGATGTGCCCATCTTGGCCTTATGTCCCGATGGCCGGATCGCGCGCCGGTTGTCATTTTATTACGGTGTGCTCAGCATCCCGATGGCGTGTCCTCCGGATTTTTCGACGTGGCTGTCACATGTCGAAAAACTCTGTGTGGCTCACGGCTGGGCCGGCCACGGCGACGACATACTCCTGCTCCCGCCGCAGTCCTTGCTGGCCCCGCAGAGCCGATGGTCGCTTTTGATGCACACCATCGCGTGAAGCGTTTTGTTCGGCACCGTCCTGCAAAGGGTTTTTGGACTACCGGAAGGGCGATAAGAGATATCAGCGTCCCATCAGCCAATGGGGCAAAAATGCCTCAAAGTCTTTCTCGTCAATTTGTCCGTCTATGTACATATCGCAGGCCGGAGTGAAGGTCGGGTCAGACGATTGACTTTTCCACGCCGCAGCGAATATCGCAAAATCCGCCAAATCGACCGTTCCGTCGTGGTTGAAATCGGCATTGCCGAAAATAACCGGATCGGACACCTGGAAAAAACTGCTGCCTTGCAGATTGGGTTGAAACACCACATTGCGGTTCCAGAAAAAATTCATCCCCAGCACGCCATCCAACCTCTGGCCATCGCCCAAACTCAGATCCAACATCACAAAGGGAGCATTGGAAAACTCCATCGCGCCGCCCAGGGCATTGATTTTCACATAGTCGATCTCATAAACCGGCACATCGGTTACCGTTCCGCCAACCCCGCATACGTCAATAGTATAATCCGGCGTCAGCGGCAGGCTGAGTCTGGCGGCCATTGCCGGCGTGATGATTGAACTTTGTGCGCCGGTATCGACCATCACATACATTTCCTGAGGCGGATTGGTCGGGCCGGGTTCACCTTCGGTCACATATAGGGTGGTCATAAAAACGCCGCCGGTTGGGATTGAAAATGCAAATAGTGACAGTAAAGTCGGCGTCTCTACAGTTGTTTTGAAGGTATCGATATCAAAAAACTGGAAATAACTGGCAGTTATTGCCATTGTGTTCAGGGACATGGAAAACCGACGTGGATATTGAGGAATCGAAACGCTGTTTTGCTGAAGAATGTTTACATTCGGCCCGCTGTGATAGGCCCCGTTATGATACATCGTCTTGTAATTGTCGTTCTCGATCACGGTCGTATAAAAACTGACAAACGGTGTGCCGATAGCCCCGATGATAGATTCTCCCGTATCGCATGAAATCTCCGGAGAAACCAAAATAGCGGTGTTGGAATGCCCCTTGAGGGAAGATACATCCAGTGTGCCGTTCGGATCGATGGCCCCCAACCCAGCGGCAAATATCCCGATAGGCTGCGAAATCGTCGCGTCAATTTGTCCGCCAACGCCTCCGATCGGCATGGTTCGGTCAGTCAGATAAGGTCCGATGATTCCCAAAATATCCTGACTCTGTCCGGCCACCAGATCCACCATGGAACCGCTGTCAAACACGCCGATAATGTAGTTTTCAGCCGGCGAACCAATCAGCGGCGAGCCGACATACGTCGATTCCAGGCGATGTTCCGAATTGAACTCTTCATAGCTGCGCCTGTTCGAAGCGGCAATGGCCACCAACGGTGAAAAGCCTGCCAGTGGAGGAATCGGATACAGCGTTGCCTCGGTGAATTGTGTCGTTTCGGCGGTTGCTGCAGCGGCAAACCGCTCGTGTTCAGCCGGCCTGTTGATACGTGTGACTTTCAACCCGCTATTCAGCCGAAATGACGTCTGGCTCTGAGCAAGCTCGCTAAGTCCCATAACCCCCGCCAGTATACTCCAAAAAGTGAAGTATTGAAAAAACGTCTTGTTCATAGGTTCTGCCCTTTAAGCCGCCCCATAATGTAAAGATAGTTTTTTACATCAATAGTATACCTATTACGCTCGACAAAAGCAAGTATCTGTTTTTTAGACCGTCCCATCTTCAATCGCTCAATGGTTCAGCGGCTTCGGAATTACGGTTTTTGAGCACAAAAACAGAGACTATAGACCGAAGAGATGATTTTTTAGAATTTTGCTTAATTGCCGCCGGCTCTCTGACGATAGAACTATCACAAACGAGTGACCCAATTCAGGAGATTTGTATGGGTATTCAAAACTGGTCAGAATCGGTTATTTTGGTAAATCTCGCTGCCGAACCTTATATGGGTGAAGAGCTCGAAACGGTGGTTGCGATGGTCACTGAGCACCCTGAAAAAAATGTGGTGATTGACTTTACCGATGTGCAGATTGTCACTTCATCGAGTATTGCCAAATTGCTCAAACTACGCAAGAGCCTGTTTGACAATGACCGTCGGCTGATTCTCTCATCGGTGCAGCCCAAGACCAAGAGCATTTTTAATCTTACCGGGCTGGACTGCGTATTTGAGTTTCTCGATAACCAAGTCGTGGCACTGGCCTCAATTCAAGTCTCCTGCAATTGAAAGACCCTATCGACCAAATCAATTACCTAAAAGTCGAGGCTGTCAAAAAGGAATATTAAGCGGGAAACTGCATTTATATTGAGGTTGTCTGAGGTTGTCCGGCGTTTCTGATCGGTCTTCTGCTTGGATGCCCAAAGCGATAAATCCCAGCCCGAAA
>JAAYQH010000443.1 GCA_012519365.1 Planctomycetota bacterium
GCCATGAAATCCAGATAAAATTTGAATCTCAATCGGTCATAAATCTCAAAGACTGTCCAAAAAGGAACTCATGCCCCTGAATGCAACATAAGATACATTATGGGACGTTAAAAAGGGCGTTCGAAACGCCAATGAAATGAAATCAAATGAAATGGAACAACTTGCCTCTTTCGAGTTAATATTATAAAGACCCCCCCATTGTCGGCTAATCTCTCGAAAATCGCCGCCAAAAACACACAACAAACAACGCAATCAAAAACGCACCGATAAACGCCTCGAACATCACCATTATCTTTACAAGTGTTGTTTTCGGAGCCGGCGCAAGGTCCCCCAAACCAAGCGTTGTAAAGGTAGTTGTGCTGAAGTAGATACCTTCAAGGAGCGTCAGCCGGATGGGATCGGAATCCGAACCTGCTGAAAACTGAGCCACAGAAGAGCTGTAAAACAGCCCGCACCCAACGATTAACAACACTGCGGCAGCCAATACCCGCACGGGTCTCTCGCCGTAGCCAAAAAGGAAACGCCCCAGCAGCTAGCTTTTGACGGACAGTTAAAATCACCGGTACAGGTCGAAGATAGCCCGGCGGGCCAGGCGGCCGATTAAGAATATGGATCCGGCCGTCCTTATCGACAATGCCTAAAATGCTGCTGCCTCCACCATCCATATTGGCCGCATCCCAACAATCTTCTTCACGCATCAGTACCGCAAGCTCATCCAGGCTCATTCCCTCGCTGAACCCCGGCTGTCTGCCGTCAGCGACCGCCCAGACCATTCGATCGCCCTGCTGATTGATGCCGATAGCCGTTCGCGGATGCAGCGGGCCGCCTTTTTCAACAATGATTTGACCTGCCTTGAGAATTTGCTGAAAACCACCCACCCCTTCCTGTATGTCGCCCCCTTGAGGGTCGCCGATGAAAACGCGGCCATGCGTATCCGTCCAAACCGAAACACCGCAATGTGGACTGCGAATCACTCCCCCCGTCGCGGCCAACCCCGAAATCGTGACATTCATCGGATAGATCGGCCCCCAAGGCGTCCAGGGATTGGTATTGACAAACGCCATTAAATGCGGATGGGCGGCCAGTGTGCGCGGATCGGCACGAACAGCGTTTCGGTCTTCTTCCGGCGGATTATCTCCGATGACAACCACCGGCTCGACCTTGTCCTGCGAAAGATCAATCGTCAGCACATGCACGCGAATCGGCCGCGGCTCTTTAAACAGCCGAAATGAATAACGTACACACGGCAGGTGGTCAACTTCAACGATCGATGCGTCAAGAGTGGGCTCAGTTGGCGACGCCGGTGATTCGGCATAAACACATGACACCGAAAGCAGTGTTGTCAAAAGCAAACAAAGCGATAGTTTTGATAACTTCATTACCCTTGACTCCGAAACATGCTCATTGGGATGGTCTCCGTATCGTTCTCAATCGGGCTGGTCTTGCAGGAGCATGAGGATATCTTCTTTTTTGGGCAGTGCGTCATGCAGGCCGAAACGGCTTCGGGCCAGCGTCTCGGCGGCAATGGCAAACTTGACCGCCCTGTCAGGA
>JAAYQH010000444.1 GCA_012519365.1 Planctomycetota bacterium
AAGCTAAAAATATGAGTCGTTCGTTTAATTATTCAAAAGTCAATAGGTTACCGGTTTTTATTTCATCTTTCATTTCCTGCTGTCCAAGTCTCATCCAAACAATAATAACTGCCCATCCGGCGGGCCGATGGCCGGCGTATGATACGGCTGATTTAACCACGCCCACAAGTCCCGATACGTCAGCAGGTTAAACCGCAACATCGCCGCCAGATTCGACAGGCTATCTTGGACAAGAGTGTTCAAAAATATCATTTGAAGTTGTGAAATCCATAGAACTCCTCTTAATCATAAAGGGACAAAAACCGCATTTTTCTGCAACGAGTACTTTCATAGTCGAAGCATTATAATCGTTTTTGAGCCGGGACTCTACCGTAAGCTTTTTAAGTTTATCTCGCGGCATATATGCGGTCAGTCCTGCCAGACATTGACGACGGGCTGGTCATAGACCACGGCGATGATGGTATCGGCGGGTGAGGATTTTCGGTCGAGATTCCTGACCTCGACGCTGCCGTCGTGCAGTTCATACGGCAAGGGCTTGCCGGTATAGACATCGTAGACTTTTTTGACCTTGAGCGTCCCCATCGGCGGCACCGTGAAGGTGTCTCCGGCGTATGCTTTGAGCAGATGCGCGAAGACGGTGGCGTCCTTGTATGTGTAGCCGTACTGGCTATCGACCGGCTGCCACGGCCCGCCGCGTGTGCCGTAAATGGCGTCGCCTGTTTTCCTAAGCCAGGCACCCATTTCAAGAAGCCGCTGCTGCTGGACCTCGGGGATCGCGCCGTGGCTGTCCGGCGTGATATTGAGCAGATACGTCATGTTCCGAACGACGCAATTGGCGAAGTATTGTATGAGCTGGTCGATATCGAAGGACTTATTCTCGGCGATGGCTCGTTTGTCATAGCCCCAGATGCCGCTTTGCAGGATGCTCATGTTTTTGTCCTGATAGACCTGATAGCGGATGGGTCCCTTGGTCTCCCCGCGACCTTCTTCTTCGGTCATATCCCCGACCCAGCCATAACGGGGATTTGTGACGGCGTGAGGGTGATATTTGCGAACCATGCCCATGATACCGAGCGGTTTGCCGGTGGCCTCCTCGATATCCCAATACTGGGCGGGGATGGGCCAAACGTTGTCCGGGTCGAGGTATTTACCGGATTCGTGGAAATACGCGCCGTCCGCATCGGAACCTCGCTGGCCGAGCCAACCGCCGTCCCAGTAGATCCAGTAGATATAGTCGATGGGGCCGTAGTCGGTCAGGAGCTTTTTGACATTGACATAGTTTTCCTCTTTCATGATCCGGGCATTCTCTTTGTTGGCTGGGTCCTGCGGGTAGTTGAATTTGTTCGGCAGCATGTTTTTGCCGGTGACATCATAGTAGCCGGGGTATCGCCAACTGAGCGGGGAGTAATAAAAGCCGACCTTCAGCCCCGCATCGCGGCAGGCCTCCACGTACTCGGCGAAGAGATCGCGGCCCAGTGTCTGTTGACTTGTGAATGCATTGGGGTGCGGGCTGTCGAAGAGGCAAAAGCCGTCGTGATGGCGGGCGGTCAGGCACATCCATTTCATTCCGGCTTCCTTTGCAAGCTGTGCCCATTGCTCGGGGTGATAATCTTTTGCGTCGAAGTATTCATCGCCGCTGTCTGGAAAGGCATAGGCGCGGTAGTTTTCGGGGCGGATGCCTTCGTTTTCCATGACCCACTCGCCGCGACCGGGACCGGTATAGAGACCCCAGTGGATAAACATGCCGAATTTGGCATCGAGAATCCACTCCATCTGCTCATCTGAGAGCTGAGTGATACCCATCTCCGTCTTGAGCCGGCGAACCGGCGGCTCGGGCGGCCTCTCAGCCGTGGCCGAGACAGTACCGGAAGCAATAAATGTCGCCATCAACAGAAAAACGAGTAAAGATTGCGACATTTTTGAAAGTTTAATTCGGCCCTTGGCAACTCCCATCATTTTTGAAATCATAACCATGTTCCTTCAATATTTCTTTAGCTCGTGTTCATCTTTTGATCTGACATTTCCCATTTGAACGTTTAAAAAATATAATTTCTCCTAACGACATTTACAATTATATAAAAATCGCTGCCGCAAGGTCAAGAAAAATCGATTCCGTGACCAATTTCCCTCGAAATCCCGTA
>JAAYQH010000445.1 GCA_012519365.1 Planctomycetota bacterium
CTCCCTGAATTTCAGTGAAAATTCGAGCAACCAGATTTTTCAGGGTGGCCAGCTCATCGGCCCGCTCAAAACCGACAGCGCAAACTGGAACATGAGCGACCAACGGGATTCCGGAACTCTTGCTGCAGGCACGAAGTCGAATCTGATCGATGATTGGGGCATCGAGACCGGTGTTTCGGTAACGTGGCAAGCCAATACCGTGTGGTGGAATCGTGATGGTACCGCCGATGATGAGCATCGAATGGCCGTCGGTTATATAGATGACGGCGGCAATGGAATATCGATTACATTTGAAAACATTCCGTATCCCCGCTATCGTGTCTATGGCCTCATTGCCACTGACCAGAATCAGGATAGTGCCAACACGACGCCGCCCTACAGTTTTCCGGCACGTAATTTTCAAGTCAACGGCATGTGGGTCTTCGGCGGCAATGAAGCCACAACCGCCAGAGCTTATGGCGCCATTACCCGCAACCAAGAAGCTCACGAGGAATTCTGGACGGAGATCGTGCCCGGCGAGGTAGTGGGCAACTATTGGACGATTGATGCGTTCGGGCCGACATTGACGATCAAGGGATTGCCCCGTAGCGGTGATCAGCGGGGGACGCTGACCGCTGTTATTATTGAACAACTCTCGCCCTTTACGGCTGTCAATCCGACCCCTAAGATGGGTGAGGAATTGGTGAGTCTTGATGTCATCCTCACGTGGGAACAATTGGAGGCTGTCAGCGGTTTAGGGGTTTATTACAATGTTTATTTCAGTACGGAACCTACGGAACCCAATACGTTCCCGGCGCCGGTGAAAGTGACCACCGACGATCCAGCGGACTTTTTCTATGACCCCGAAGGTCTGCTCAATGATACAACGTACTATTGGCGTGTTGATGCGATTGAGCCCAATGAGCCGGCGCCAGTTGTCCATGTCGGGACGGAATGGTGGTTTAAAACGATGCCGGCCCTGTCACTCATCCTTACGCACCCGACCGGTGTGACGGTGCCGGCAGGCGGCGAAGCGGTTTTTACCGCCTCCGCACTCAACGCCGAAGTGTACCAATGGTACAAAGACGGCATTGCCCTCAGCGACAGTGATAAAATCAGCGGCGCCAACTCCCCGACGTTGACGATTTCCGATGTCCAACTTGCCGATGAAGGTTTTTATCATTGTGAAGCCGACAACGCGTTGGAAACCCCGGCCGTCTCTAATACTGCTCAATTGCTGACCGAACGTCAGGTCGGTTGGTGGAAACTGAATGGTGATTTGACGGATGCGATCGGAGAGCTTTACCCCGGCGTTCCGGCATATGGCGGAATTACCTTTGAACCGAATTTTGTCGAAGGTATCGATGGCCAGGCGTTGGAATTTTACGGTGAACCGGAAGATATAGTTGTTATGACCGGCAGCGCAGACTTTTACAATTTCTATCCGCGAGGCTATTCAGTCAGTGCCTGGGTCAAGACAACGCAGACCAGCCCGTGGGGCGCGTATGTGGCCAAACAGGCTCCGAGTCCCAATCGCGGTTTCATTCTGACGCACAATTCGGTAGGACAGGCGGTTCATACCCTGCGTCAGTCATTTGGCGATTTGGGGTCAGGATATCAGATCGATGACGATAGTTGGCATTTTGTGGTCGGCACCTATGATGCCGCAGAAGGTTTGGGCAGGGTCTATGTGGATGGTGTTCTTCGAAACGAGGCAACCAGCACAGGTGTGCCGCAGCCCAGCCCAGCCGATCTAATCTTTGGTGCGGAACTGCCGGATGGGTCGGTACCGTACATTGGTGTGCTGGATGATGTACGCATTTGGAGCTATCCGCTGGAAATCCTCGATGTCGCTCAAATGTATATAGAGTTCAAACCGGACGAAACAATCTGCATAAAATACCCTGACTTTGACATTGCCGGCCCGGACGGCATTGGTGAAGAATTCAGAGACTGCCGCATCGATTTGTACGACTTTGTTGCTTTTGCTCAGGACTGGCTGAATTGCAACATTGTTCCGCTCTGCATTGAATGATGAGACAATGACATCGGCCGGTCCGGTTGATGTTCGTTAAGGCAATACACAGGTAAAGAGGCGGGGCCGCGGCGTTTCAATCCGAAATGTCGCAGCCCGCCTCACGTTTATTCTGCCAAAAACAGTAAAACCGCTGTGCCTTTGAAGGTCAAAGGGCGGTTTGTTCTGTGCGGGCAATAATCTCGTTTTGCAGGTCTTCGCCCAAGTCAACAAAATAATCGCTGTACCCGGCCACGCGAACAATCAAGTCTTTGTAATCCTGGGGATTTTTCTGAGCGGCCAGTAACGTTTCTTTGTTAACCACATTGAACTGGATATGGTGGCCGTCCAGTTTGAAGTAACTGCGGATGAGCATCGCCAGTTTTTCCAGACCGTCGCCTTCAAGCACTTGCGGATTGAATTTCATATTCAGCAGCGTCCCGCCGGTACGGCTGTGATCAATCTTGGCCGCGGATTTGACCACCGCCGTCGGCCCGTAAGAGTGCGTCCCCTGGCTGGGCGATATGCCGTCCGAAAGCGGCAGTCCGGCCCTGCGTCCATGCGGCAGGGCACCGGTAACCTGTCCAAAATACACATGCACCGTCGTCGGCAGCAGATTAATCCGATAGCGACCGCCCTTGGTATTGGGTCGGCCGTTGACATGCTTAAAGTAAAGTTCAAATACCTCCGCAGCGATGGCGTCGGCGTAATCATTATCCTGACCGTAACGCGGCGTTTGATAGGCCAGCTTGTTTTCAAGGTCTTGGTATCCCTCAAAATTCGCTTTCAACGCCGCCAGCAGATGGGGCATCGTCA
>JAAYQH010000446.1 GCA_012519365.1 Planctomycetota bacterium
CCGAGCCTGAACTGGAACAGGAGATTCGCAATATCCTTTCGCCGATGATTTTGAAAAATCCATCCGTTACGGCCACCCTGCTGCAATCCCAATCACGCGTTTTTTCGATTGTCGGCCAGGGTGTCGGTCAGTCTGCTCGTTTCAGCATTCCTCGTTATACGTTCCGTTTGACCGACGCGATCGCGCTGGCCGGGGGCGTTGCGGAATTTAACGTCAGCTATATTTATGTCTCCCGCGATGTCAACTCCAACGAAGCGCAGGCCTACCCAACCGCAGAGCTGCCTGCGCAAACGTCCCAACCGATGCTTGATAAACGAGAAATCCCAATGACACCGGTTGAGCCTGGCGCTGGTAAAGAAGAGCCTGCCATCTCACCTGAGGAAGAAATGCTCGAAATTATTGCGCCGGCTGACATGGCCTTGACGGGGCTGGTAATCGGCTCTTCCGAAGCGGCCAAACGCCGTGAACTTGAGCGATTAGCCGCACCGGAGGACATTGCAGATACGGAACCTTCCGGCTTTTCGACGTCCTTCCAAACCCAACCTGTGTTGCGTTTGGCGGACACCCCCCAGCAAATTGAATGGGTCTTTGAAGACGGTAAATGGCGTCCCAAAACCCCTGCCGAGGCCGAGGAATCAACCCCGGCCGAAATCCGGCCAGAAGACCTGCAAACGGATACCCCATCTGCCACTCCGAGCAGACCCCGAAACAATGGCCTGTCGGATGTCGGCCAAGCGGGCAAAGTAACACGTGTGATTCAAATTCCGGTGGATCGGCTTTTGGCCGGCGATCCAAAATATAACATCATCATCCGTCCCGGCGATCGGATTACCGTGCCGGTGGATTTGATCGGCGAATTTTGGGTAATGGGCAATGTCAATGCGCAAGGAGCGATTCCGATTACCGGACGTCCCATCACGCTGAAACAAGCCATTGCTACCGCCGGCGGACTGGGGCCGCTTGCCTGGCCCAAGAAAGCCGAGGTGGTTCGGCGGATCGGGCGCAACAATGCCGGCCTGATGCAGGAAGAGACGGTATTGGTGGATTTGCAAAAAATCGCTCGCGGGCAGCAGCCTGACTTCTTTATCAAACCCAACGATTTGATCAATGTTGGCACACACGGCACCAGCCGATGGCAGGCTGTGCTGCGTAATGCGTTCCGCGCCACCTACGGGTTCGGGTTCATTTATGACCGGAATTTCGCCGACCGGCATTATTACACAACCATTCCGGAAATGCTCCATTTTTAAGCTGAAAACCGTATTTTCTTGAGTCTATAACGCTGATGCAGCATATTGACATCATACAAACCGACGCAGCATCAACACGACCACAAAAGTGGAGCGATTTGGGTGCGCCTGCATTTATCAAAATCGCCGTTCTTGGCGGGCTGCTGGTGTGGTTTTTTTATACGGAAATCGGCAAAACCGTCCATCGGTGGACAACGGACCCGAGTTGGTCGCATGGGTTTCTGATCCCGTTGTTTAGTTTGTATTTTTTGCACCAAAATCGGCACAAAATTTTCCAGGTCGAGGCCAAACCCAGCTGGATTTTCGGGTTGGGATCCCTCATAGGAGTGCTGATAGTGTACTGGTTGAATACGGTGCAGTTTAAGTTTTCTTATGCTGAGACCTTGCTTTTTATCGCCGCTATCGGAGCGACGGTTCTGTTTGTCGGCGGCTGGAAATTGTTCAAACTGACCTGGTTGCCGATTGCCTTTTTGTTTTTCGCGGTTCCGCTGCCCGGCCGGCTGTACACGCAAATGACCCAGCCCTTGCAGGGCCTGGCCGCACAGGCATCGGTGATTGTGTTAAATGCGATTCCGGAGTTGGAAGCGATGGAACGCGGCGTTGTGATCGACGTCCTCTATCGCGGCCGGCCGATAGAACCCAGTTTGCAGGTCGCCGAGGCGTGCAGCGGCATGCGTTTGCTAATGGCGTTTGTGGCTCTTGGCGTGGCGATGGCTTATCTGCATCAACGCCCCGTGTGGCAACGCCTTATCCTGCTTCTCAGTACGATACCGATTGCGATTTTATGCAATGTGATTCGCGTCCTGGTGACGGCCCTGATTTATATTTTCTGGGATCCGCAATACGCCCAAGGCATATATCATGATTTTCTCGGCATCCTGATGCTGCCGTTGGCGTTTTCCATTTACGGCGGTCTGGCCTGGCTGATGAGTAACTTATTGGTTGAAGAGGCCGAAATCGCTGAAGATGTGATTGTGGTACGACGTGGTGAAAGTAAAGTGTCGGGAGAGCGATTATGAAGATGTCTTTTAAGTCGCTTTTCCAGCCGGCGTTTTTAGTTTGCGCCCTGCTGCTGCTGACAGGGGCAACCACCAAATCGCTGGTAATTCGTTTCCTGGGCTGGCAGCTAACCAAATATCCTCTGCCTTTGAAAAAGCCGCTGGATAAGATGGATGAAACCGCCCTGTCACCGTATATCGTGAATAATAAACTTAAGATCAATAATCCCGATGTTCTTGCCACACTGGGCACCGAAGAGTATCTGCAATGGATTCTTATCGATCCGGAAGCAGAGCCGGGCAGCCCGACGCAATACTGCTCTGTTTTCGTAACCTATTATACTGGCGATCCGGATCGTGTGCCGCACGTGCCGGATGAATGCTATGTCGGCGGGGGTAATATTCGCAAGGCCGCCTTTGAGGATACCGCTGCTCTGAAAAGAATCCAAGACGGACAGGAACACGTCCAGGTACTCAGTTATCAAAATGTTCTGTTCGGCAGCACTGATGATACCGCGTTGGCCGGGATACAGGAATTTTATGTGTCATATCTGTTTCATACCAACGGTCAATACAGCAAAAACCGAACCGAAACGCGTCGGATTCTGGGACAAAACTTTTTGAGCAAATATTCCTATTTTTCAAAAGTAGAATGGCATTTTTACGGCATTACGCCGTTCGGAAGGATCTATCCCGACCGCGAGGAGGTTGTTCAGGCCTCCGAGCGTCTGCTTGGCGTGCTGCTTCCGGTCCTTGAGCGGGATCACTGGCCGGATTGGGAAGCCGCCAATAGAAATGATTGATTTGAATTTGTAAATGTAAAACAAGAAACACGCGGGCATGCTGTCAATTTGTACGTCGAGCGAATCAAAGCAGGCCCGTTTGTGTTCAGGAGATGTTAACGTATGGCCAAAAAGTTGAATAAGAAAGTTGCGTTTATCGGCCTCTTATTTCTTCTCGTGATCGTGGCTGCCGGGGTAGGATTGACGATTCGACATCTGTATAATCGCGATCCGGATTTGAATCTCAAGCTGGCACGTGAGGCGTTGGCAGCAAACAATTATGAACGTGCCGAGCGGCTGCTGTCACGGGCGTCTCGCTTCGGGAAAAACGATGCGTACAGAATTGAACGCCTTTTTGAATTGGCTGATCTGCATCTAATCAATAACGAATATCATCAGGCCACATGGGAAAAGGCGCTGCGATGCTGGAATACCATTGTAAATATCAATCCAGGGCATATCGAAGCACACCGCCGTATTCTGCGTTATTTTTATGATGTCGCCGACAGCGGCGGAGCATCGGTCTGGAAAACGGTGTATGACAATGCCTCGGAACTGATTGAGCAGCTTGAAAAGGCAGGGCAAGAGGTTGACCCTGAGACACTGAAAATGTACGGACGTGCCGCTCTTGCTATTGCCCAGCGCGGCGGCACCGCCGACCGAAGCAAGTATCTCGAAGAGGCGATGCACACCTTCCGTACCCTGATAGAACGCCGTCCGGGTGAGCCGGATTATTACGCTTATCTTGCCGATGCCCTGTTTCTTCAGGGTAATCTGAACGCTCAGATGGGCGTGATGAATGCCACAGAAACAGCCCATCAAGAGGCCGTGAAATGGCTCGATGAAGCGATTGAAAAAGCCGATAACAAGGCCGAGGCCATAGCCAAACGGTATGCCTTTGAGATTCGAACACTGGGCAACGATCCCAACCGCATCGAAACGCTTCGCGCCGAACTGCAAGAGCATATTCAGTCCGTCGAACCTAACGCCGAACTGCTGACGGTTTTATCCCAGGCCTATGAAATTCCGGGCAAAACCGCCGCTGAGGCGGAATTGAATCAGGCCATTGAAATGGCACGCCAGGCATTTCGATTGGCCCCTGACCAGTTCGAGTATGGGTATCGGTTGGCGGTGCTGCTGTATCGCAAGGGTTCAGCCTTTAACGATGTGAGGGCGATGGAAGATGCGTTGCAGCTGGCCGAAGAGATGAAATCCATGGAGCAGACCCAGCCTGTACCCGGCCCGTTTGAGGCACGCAATCTGGCTTATCGCAATGCCCTGAATATCTTTCTGGCTCGATGTTATCTTGAAAAAGCCATAGCCAAGCCGGACGAGGCTCAACCCTGGATTCAAAAAGCCGAACCAATAGTCGAACAGATTGCACAATATTACGTCAGCAATGAACATGCCGCCGTGCAGCAATGGGAAGGGATCCTGGCACTGGCCAAGGGCCAACGGGAAAGAGCAATTCGGCTGCTTTATCAGGCGTACGAACAGTCCAGGGCCCTTGATTCGACCAACCAGCCGTCTTCGATTGATCCGGTGCTGTGTACGGTGCTGGCTCGAATCGCAAAGGAAGAAAATCTCATCGGACTGGAGCGGGAATTTCTCGAAAAAGCCCTGACAAACCGTGCGCGGATCATTCTGGACAAACCGTCTTTGATCCTCGATTACGCAGACGTGATGACACGATTGCAGGCGTGGAATCAGGCGGCCTCCTATGCCCAAATGTATCAGCAGCGATATGGCCTCACGGAGCGCAGTCAAAAAATTATTATAGATGCCGCACTGGCCCTGGGTCAAGAAGAACCCATTAAACAGGCCCTGGCCGCCCTGCCGGACGGCAGTGTTGAACATATGCTGCTGGAACTGCGTTTTGTCACGTCGCGAATTACTCAACTGTCGCGTCAATTGGCCCAGCACCAGCAGGAACAGCCGGATCAACAAATCCAGATCCCTGAAGAAGTCCGCACCGATTTGGAGAATTTGCGTTCACGTCAAAAAGAACTGTTGCTTGATTTGATCGAAGCGGCACCCGATGAGATCGAGGTGGCACAGGTGCAGTCTGTCTGCAGCTATTATCTTCAAAACGGCATGAAAGACCACGCGGTGTCTTTACTGGATGCGTATCTGGCACAGCGTCCTGATACACTGGCGATTCGGCTATTGCGTCTGCAGGCCGAAGAGCCCGATCCGTTGTCGATTCCTCGTGAGCGGTATCACGCTCTGCAGGAAGAGGCCATCTCAAAGCTGAGTGATCCCCGACAGCGTGCGTTGGCGATGGCAGACCTGTTTCGCTCGCGGGGCGATTACGAACAAGCCATGGCCGTGCTGAACAAGGCCGCCGAAACCATTCAGGACGATAAAAATCAGTTTGTCGCCGAACAATTCGAAATTGCCCTCGAAAGCGAAAACATTGAAAAAGCTGAGGCACTTTTGCAGACGATTCGCTCACAAA
>JAAYQH010000447.1 GCA_012519365.1 Planctomycetota bacterium
ATCAACCCCAAAGACACCAAAAAGAATACTCGATCCCGCATCCGCTTCATTGTCCCGATTCCTTTCCGTTCTTTTGTTCTGTTTGATGGTCGCTGTTATCTTGCTGACTTTTGCTTCACGGCAAACATTCATTGCAGGGACTTCGCCTGCAATCCAACCACTCAGACATAAAAACCGCAATATCTATCATATCGAGAACCCCGTCCGGATGCAAATCCGCATCCGGCAACTGCTGCTCCCAGGCCGCGGCGAACACGGCAAAATCCGCCAAAGCCACCCGACAGTCACCGTCAAAATCGCTGGCAATTCCCTCCAGACACCGATACGTCTGAAACGGCAAACCGCCCTCAGCCAGATATTCCAGCCACTGATCCATATACGTATAGCCGTCGCCGTCAGGGTCGCCGTGGGTATCGGAATAATCGCCGGGCGGTGAATGGGGGTTCAGACTGTGCTGAATTTCAAACCAATCCGGCAACCCGTCGTGATCGCTGTCAGGCGGCACAGGACCGCCCTTCAGAACAGGATAGCCGCCGACATCGTCCTGGCTGTCAATAATACCGGGCAGGTTGTCGATGCTGCCGCGGTAGCTATAGCCGCGCCGTCGGACATCGTCGATAATTCGTATATCAATCGCATCGCGCCGGGGACGTACCGCGCCGACATCATTGAGCACATTCTCCACCACCTCCTCTGCAGAATGGCTCGTCACGTAAGAGGGGAAAAACGGCTCATCGCTGCGAATCTGTTCAATCGTGGCATAATTGGGCACAACGCCAAGCCAGTTGTCCTGGTCGTATTGCGGCCATCCTTCCATCTTATTGCCCACAATGTAAAACTTCTGGGGGTTGCCGGTGCCCATCTGATCACCGTCCGGACGCATCAGCAGAAAATGCGTCGTCGCCGGGCCGGGCAGATACACGTTATTGACAAAATTGCACCGCATCACGCCGCCGTCAGTCGTTCGATTCAGCCAGTTATACACGACATTGTTGCGGATGTCGCAATACCCGGCATACTGGCCGGATGGATCCAGCCCCCCCGCCAAAGACCAGTTGCGCCCCGCACAATGCGCCAGCAGATTGTGATGGTAACTGCCGCGGTTGCCGCTGATGGAGGCGGCAAACGAATGATCGGCGTATTGATAGGAATCGTTCAGGGCCTCGGCAATGATATTGCGGGAAAAGGTGATGTTGCCGGCCCCGCGCGAACTGTGCCCTTCGTCAATGCTCCAACTGATCGAACAGTGGTCGAGAATACAGTGGTCGCTGCTGGCCATCCCCATACCGTCCAGCGAGGTCTGGGCATAGTCCCCCACGCGCGTCCGCACAAAGCGAATAATCGCATCGGTGGCCCCCAGCATCCCAAAGGAATAGCGAGCCAGACAAATGCCCTCGCCCGGGGCCGTCTGGCCGGCCACATAAATGTCCCCGCCGTCGGAGGGAATGACGAGTTTTTTCTTGAGAAAGATCGTTCCACCCACGCGAAACACAACGATACGCGGCCCCCTTTCCACCTCGATAGCCTTGCGGAGACTGCCCTCGATGACCGGCTGGCCAAGATCAGGATTGTAATCATCCAGCGTAGTTACCTCGAGGACCCGCCCAAACCGTCCGCCGCGGGCAAAACGCCCGTACCCTTCGGCCGAGGCAAACGCCCGGCGGCGTACCCGAAACGACCACACATACCCCTTCGTAACAGAATCATCAGCCTTGACGGTGTCCACCCGCCAATAATACGTCTCGCGACTGTCCAGACCGGTGGCCTGCCATGTCGTTTGATCAGCCGCCCGGCGCCCCTTATAGATTTGCGGCGTTGTCGGATCGGCCTGAGCCACGGCCTCATGCGACGTGCCGAAATACACATCGTGCCCAATCGCAAAAGGAGACGCCGTCCAGCTCAACATGGTGTATCCGCTTTGGGCCATCCCCGGCCCGGGATCGTCATTATGGGCAAATACATGCTCATCGCCGTTTTCGGGAACGGGATTGACAGCGTAACTGTCCACCGAGGCCAGGTTATCAATTTCAAAGCCGTTCAAAACCGCCGTGTAAATCTGAGTCGCCGCATCGCCGATAGGCTCGATAAGAATCTGAACCGGCTGTCCTTGCGCTGCCTGCACCGTAAAAAATGTGCTGACCACCGCGTTGTCGTCGGTTACAGACTGCGACGGCTGCACCACAAACGACTCAAGCCCCTCAGCCGAAATGCGACAGGGGCTGATCGTGCGGTTGTATTTCTCCGTCGGCCACGGGGCATTGTGATAGGTAATGATTGTATGCGGCCCCGGCGACAGACCGGCTATGCTCAAGAGAAAACTGCCGCCGGCAAAACTGGGGCGACTGACCACCCCGTCGTCGTAATGCGCATACAGACAATCCATCGCCAATTCATACCGATTCAAACCGTCTTTATTGTACCAGTTGATCTTCC
>JAAYQH010000448.1 GCA_012519365.1 Planctomycetota bacterium
CCAGCCGTTGCCGCTGCTGCGCTGGACGCGGGGGCGTCAATAATCAATGACATCACCGCGCTGAAGGATGAGGCGATGGCACGGCTGGCGGCTGACCGCCGTGTGCCGGTCGTGCTGATGCATATGCAAGGCACCCCTGCCACGATGCAGCAGAACCCGCACTATGAGGATGTTGTCGGCCAGGTGCTGGCCTATTTGCTGCAGCGGGCCGCCTATGCCGAGTCGATGGGTATTGCCCGTGAGATGATTTTTCTGGATCCCGGCATCGGATTCGGTAAGACCACCGAGCACAATCTGCTTTTGCTCAAGGGACTGGAGGTGTTTGTCAAATCGGGCTACCGTCTGCTGGTCGGCACCAGTCGAAAGCGTTTTATCGGTCAGATTACCGGCAAAGACGACCCTGCCGACCGTCTGTTTGGCACCGCTGCGACGGTCGCGCTGGCGGCGATGAAAGGGGCCTCTATCGTGCGTGTTCACGATGTGGAGCAAATGGCCGAGGTGGTCGCGATGATCAACGCCGTTCAGAACGTCGAGACCTGAGCCTTGGCCAGCGAAGGGCGAAGGGTTTCGGCCACGGGGAAGGTAAAGGCTGTTTTTTTCAGATACAGGGCCTGACCGAAATCCAGCATGGTCTTATTGCCCACCACCGAAACGGGCAAGGGTGCCAACAGCAAGTTGGCAAACATCGCCTTGATGGAACTGAGCATACCCTCGGAAGCGCCGGCCTTTTGAACGGAGGCGACCTCTACACTCATTCGGGGTTCCTTCTCGCTGCGGCTGAATGTCAGGGTATTAACCCGTGCGGCAACGGGGTTTTCCCGATTGGCATAGTCGTAGCGGTTATTTTTGCGAGGCACATCGTACAGGGCAATGCTGACGGGGCTTTTCTGTCCGTCACGAGTGAAACTAACGGTAACCTTCTCAACAACGACTTCATCGTCTTTGGCGTAACCCTGTGCTTGCACACGCCCCAGACAAGGCCCGTCGATTTGAATCCAATCCAGCAGGTTTTTGAGACAGCGTTTATCGGTTTGGCCGTTGCTGACCAGGTTGATCATTTCGACCGGGTCGTACATCACCCGGTACAGCCCGCTGCCGACAATTTCAAAATCACAGGACACATCAAACCTGTTATTGCGTTTGTTTTCGCATCGCCGACTGACAATCCCTGCGGTAAAGTTGGTATTGGGATCGGTGGTTGTGCTGACCGCCGTCAGCGAGGTCAAAGGCACAAAATACATAAAGGAATCGACGGTATTGGGCAGGGATTCAGCCCGATAGCCAAGCTCCAGCGTAGGCCCGGCCGCTGGAGGCTCAGCATCAACCGTCCTCGCTGATCTCGCCGATGCTGCACAGACGACCAGCGCAAGCCCTATGACTCTACCGAACTCTCTCAGATCCATTTGCAAAGCTCCGATAACCACAATTTTCAGTTTGTCTGCCATTATAATCTGAATGTGTTCATGCGGTCTGTTAAAATTTAATTATTCCCGGGATTTATGGCAAAGATGTTTTTAATACGGATGTTCCGGATAGGTAATTGCTGCCATTAAGGCCAGGCCATAACGTTGCCAGAGCTGATCAGCCGTCAAACGGTCATCGGCGCGTTCCAGTTCCATTGTAATGATTGGGATGGCGAGGGTTTGGCCGACATAGGCCCCGAACGAGCCGGGTTGTGCGCCCAGTTTTTTGACCGGCAAATCACAATACATCACCATTCGTCGCGCCAGCGGCTCGGCCGGGCCGTCATAATCAATACATTTGAGCGGCTGATGAATGCTGATAATCCGAACAGGCCTATAGTCATTAATGAGATTATACAAAACTCGGGTTTCCGGCTCAGACAGGGGGAAATGGCCGAATGTTTCGGAATTTTGCCGATTGGCCGCCGGAAAGTTGCGATTCAGGTCGATTCCATTGGCGTTATAACGGCTGTTTTGTGCCACGCCGTCCGGATTGGCGACAGGAATAATCAACAGTCTGTATTTTTCTAACAGTTCCTGCCGCTGGCGCAGCCGATCCATTAACTTACGGCTCAAGGCGACTCCTGCCTGCTCGTTGCCGTGAATTGTCGAAAGGATTAAGATCGTTTCGCTGCCGCTTCCGGCGATATAGATATCTATCGGCCTTTTGTGCACGGAATAGCCTGCTGTGCGAACGATGAACGTTTGCGGCGTAGCGATTGGCCCGATGACCCGAGGACGCTGCACAGGGGCACAGCCGCTCAGCAAACTGACGGCAACGCGTCCGACGAGAATAAAACGCGATAAAATGTCGGTTATTGGTTTCATTCACTCCCAAAAATTAGCAACAATACAGGCTTTTCAAAAACGCTCTATTAAGGTATCGAACAAATATACACAAAAGCATTAAAAAACAAGACTCCGTTCAGAAAATCATCACATTTGGGAGTTTTTTCAAAAAATTTGCCAAACCCATCGTTTTTGGATTCGTATTCAATACTCAATAGGATTTACAACTAAATAAAAATTATCAATTTAGATTGACGAAAAGGGACAACCATGAGCGTACGAACACTGGCAAAAGTTACAGCAGTTTGTCTTGTTTTTGCAGTATCCGGAACGGCTTGGGCCTGCGGGGGCAAAGGCAGTTGCGGAGGCGACAAGGACAAGAAAGGTACTACAGCCGTTTCTGCTCAGGTGGAAAATGTGTGCGGCTACAGCTGCAGTTGTGGTTCAAATGACGGCAAAAAAGAATGCCCTAAGAAATAATGTAAACTTGAGAACACTTTACCCAGAGACCGCCTTTGCGTGGCACGGCAGAACTCGAATTGTCGTACAGCGCAGGGGCGGTTTTTTTATGGCTAAAACCGCGTCGGTATTTGTTGCGGGCGTGGACAGAACCAATCGCAAAGACGACTCAACGAACAGGATGCACAGCTGGCCATCAGGTGCCGGCAGGGTTTGAACACATCGAAAAGACGACCTGGTGAGCAGAATTCAACGGGTCTGATGTTTGCTTATGCTCGCAAGTCGCCCTCGGCAGCGGTCGCAGTTGCACGCTCCCACGATTTTCAAAGAGGACGCTCCGAATAGCGAGCGGGTATCCAGCAATTTGGCCCCCTTGGCCTGCATTTTTCGCAGGGCCACTTGTGCGGCGTTTTTATCCAGCGAACCAATGGCATCATAGACGACAATGACATTTTTTTGCCGTATGAGTAACCCCAGCACAGTGAACAGGACCGATGTTTCGGTGGGGCCGCCGACAACAATCAGTTCATTGGCCTTGGTCTCGGTCAAGACGCGTTCGGCTCTGGGCTCATCAAACGGATCGACGGTGCGTTTGAGCAAGACAATCTGCTCGGCATCCTGCACGTTTTCACGCGGCAGATCGGTACTGTCATCGGCGTCAAAAGTCACATGGTGATGGCGAAGGGTATAGCGCAGTTTGCGAACGCCTTCGGTTCCGATGCGGCAGTACGGCTCCTGATGGTCGTGGGGTGAGTGAATCAAGGCGGTGGAAATGACGCGGATATGTTCGTGTCTGGCCCAGGCCATTACCCGACGGATATTGGCCAGAACGCGGCGATGGTTGCGAACGCACATTTGACCGTCGGCCAGAAAAAAGTCCCGCTGCGTATCCACATCAATGAGGATCCGTTTTTTTCGCAGGTTCAAGATCGGCCGTATCATAAACAGTTTGCCGTAATCGAAATTGTTATTCGCATCTATGGCGGTCATACGTGCCTTATTCCGAGTGTTTCGGGTTTATAGTCGTATCGCTCTGTTCCGGGCTTGACTTTATGAATATTTCGGCACACAATGCATTTTTTGTTTAGTTTTCAGCCTCTTCTTTTATAATCCAAAACAGAAAAATTGCCATAAGAAAAATGACAGCACGACAACTTCAGGATTATCCGCACCTAACACTTCAGCCGGGAACTCTTGACGGACAGCTTGATTTTGAGGTTATTTTCGGACGGTCCGGGCCGGTTGAAATTGAGATCGGCTCGGGCAAGGGGACGTTTTTGGTCAGCCAGGCCGGTGCATTCGAAAAAACGAATTTTTTGGGTATTGAATGGGCAAATAAAGTTTACCGTTATGCGGTCGATCGCATCGGTCGGTGGGGGCTGAAAAATGTTCGGCTGATTCGCACTGATGCGGCTGACTTTCTGGCCGAGCATGTGGCCGACGAAAGTGTGGAGGGGTTTCATCTTTATTTTCCCGATCCGTGGCCCAAAAAACGCCATCACAAACGCCGTTTTTTTTGTTCGGAGAATCTGGAGCAGATGCTGCGTTGCCTAAAACCCGGCGGCTGGATAAATATAGCCACCGACCATCAGGACTATTTTGAGCAGATCCAGACGGTCACCCGTCAGGCCGTCGAGGGCGGGCGGGCCAAGATTATTCCGTTTATCCGGCCGGTCGGTGCCGGTCAGGGCGAATACGTCGGTACTAATTATGAACGCAAATACCTCAAAGAAGGGCGGCCGACCTATACGCTGGCGCTGCAAAAATTATGAATGCTCAACCGCTTGATTTGACGCCGGCCGTTGAGGCTCTGGCCTTATATGCTGAGGCTTTTGACCGATTCGCACACATCCTGATCGAACACAATCGTGTGCTGAATCTGACGCGCATTGACACTCTTGGGGACATTCAAACTCGGCATTTTCTTGATTCGCTGGCGGCCCTGTCGATTCTGGATGAGGCGGCGGCAAGCGTCCCTGCCGATAGGCCGTTTTCCCTGCTCGATGTCGGCTCGGGGGCGGGTTTTCCGGCGCTGGCACTGGCGATAGCCCGGCCGTCGTGGCGAATCGTCTCGCTGGAGGCTACGGAAAAGAAGGTGCGTTTTCAGCGGGATGTGTGCCAGACGCTTGAACTGAGCCACGTTGAGATACTGCACG
>JAAYQH010000449.1 GCA_012519365.1 Planctomycetota bacterium
AGTCCGCTGTTTCAGTCTGTGTTTCTAAATACGCGATATGCCGCTTCGCCGAGCAACCCATGGGCCTATGCACATACCAGCCCGGATGTCTTCAAAATTGAGCAGACGGTTCGGCATGTCGCCGCCGCTCATCCGGACGGCAAAAAGATGTTTATTCAGGTGGTCTCACCGAACCATGATTACTGGCCGCTGCCTTGGTATTTGCGTGATTTTGAGGCTGTTGCCTATACCGATACGGTTCATAAAAATTTACCCAACCCGCCGTTGGTACTCTGTCAGGCCGATATCCAGCAGGATGTTCTGAAAAAACTATACGAAACCCCGCCCCCCGGCCACCGAGAGCTTTATGTGCCGTTATTTGATGACTATACTGAGCTTCGCCCCGGCGTCGAATGGAGGGGTGTCCTGGTTCGTTCGCTGTGGGAAAAGGTTTTCGCCCAGCCGGCTGAGGGTGTTGAATCTTACCATGACAAAGCAGGAGAGGGGCCTATTGTGGATGTTCAACCGAATCGAAAGGATCTGCAAAAAACGGCCAAGTTTAGCCATCAGGCGATGAACACTGTCTTTGAGGTCTGGATTCAGCACGACAACGGTTCCTATGCAGGTCGTGCTGCACGAGCGGCCTTTACCGAGGTGGATCGGCTGGAAGGGGAATTGAGCCGTTTTATTGATAACAGCGATGTCAGTCGTATCAACCGAGCGGCGGCGGGCGAATCCATCGTGGTTTCGCCGGACACTATGGCCTGCCTACAGATTGCCCAAGAAGTTGAGAATCTCACAGAAGGGGCGTTTGATGTAACAGTCGGGGCAATGGTTCAACTTTGGCGGCAGGGTGAGGCAAAATCTGAAGACATTGCCTCCTTTTTGCAAAAGCAAAAAGACAGAGCAATTGTCCTTAATCCTGCTGAACTAACCGTTACGGTTTTGCGTTCAAATCCAGGGCTTGATTTAGGCGGCATAGCCAAAGGCTATGCGGTTGATCGCATGGCCGAGGTTCTGGCTGAGTGGGGGATCGAACGCGCCCTTATGCACGGCGGGACAAGCTCAATACGGGCGGCAGACCCGCCGCGAGAAAAAACCGGCTGGCCGATCAATCTGTCCAATCCGCACGACTCTGCCAAAAAGGTGGCTCGACTTGCCTTGTCCCGCCGGGTGTTAAGTTGTTCGGGACTTGAGCGAGGCGGACATATCATCGACCCTCGAACCGGTAGGGCCGTCTCTCAACGACGTGCAATCTGGCTGCTGACGGATTTTTCTGCGGCCAAAGCAGATGCCCTGACCACTGCTTTTATGGTAATGCCCACCGATGGCATTGAGCAATTTGTCCAAAACCATCCCGCCAATGGCATTATTCTGATTCCTGCGGATCCGGATCAACCGCCGATAAAATTGGGCGGCTGGCCCTTGGACTGAGCCAATGCGTTAACAATAGATCATTTTTTTAATCATTCCGCCGTCAATAACAATGTTTTGGCCGGTAATAAAGCCGGCTTTTCCCGAACACAAATACATCGCCATCTCGGCAATGTCTTCAGGCCGGCCAACGCGACCGACAGGATGCTGCGTGTGATCCTGTGTGGTCAAAGGTGTAACGACCCCATCGTGTCGCCAGTGGTCTGTTACGATCCACCCCGGACTGATGCAGTTGACGCGTACCGGTGCAAGACTCATTGCCAGTGCATGGGTCAAGCCCACCAACGCCGCTTTTGAGGCCGAATAGGCTTCCGTATGCGGTTCGCTCATCAATGCTCGCGTAGAAGCCATCAGGAGAATCGATCCGTTTGTCTCTTTCAGGCTGGCAGCAGCGTATTTGGCGCACAAAAAAGCCCCTGACAGATTGGTATTCAATACCTCCTGCCATTGGCGATAAGTGAGCTGTTCAATAGGTCGGTTGTCGGCAATAGCGGCATTGTGAATAACCGCATCCAGTCGCCCCGTCCACTGCTGAGCCTTCTGAATGGCCGATTCAACCTCATTTTCCACGGCGATATCGGTTGGTACAAACCGGGCACGCGGGGCGTTGCCCAGACGTTTCAGAGCCGGATCGCGAAGCTGTTCATTTTTTTCAGCAAGAACCACATGGGCTCCGGCCTGTAAAAAACAATACGCGATACACAATCCGATTCCCTGGCCGGCGCCAGTGATTAGGACTGTTTTGTTGGTAAACATAGTCTTTAATCCGTAAATTATAGTCTTTCTTTGTTCCGATAGTCACGCAAAACATCCCTAAAGTGATGTTTCAGCCAGATTAGATCCCGAAGAACGGCAAAGGCTTCGTGAAGAGGTTTGAGCCGGCTGTCCGGATCCCACGACCAGTCCACCGGAAATTCACGTATTGAATAGCCGTATTTCATCGCCAGCAGGATAATCTCTACGTCGAACATAAAACCGTCAATGGTACTCATTGCGTACAAACGCCGAGCAACCTTGCCGTCATAGACCTTAAAGCCGCATTGAGTATCCGTCAGATTGGCCAGACGTTTCAGGTCGTGAATCAGGAACCAGTGGAATAACCCCGAGCAGAGCCGACGGTACCAGGATTGGGGGCGATGGATATGGCTAACG
>JAAYQH010000450.1 GCA_012519365.1 Planctomycetota bacterium
CTTGTTCCAGCAACGCAATGGCTTTTCGCCGACGTTGCTCCAGCTGTTTTGGGGTTCCTGAAGGTCTCATGTCCTTATTATCGGACATTTGGCTTCGTTACGTTTAACTTTTCAAAGAGCAATAATTATGATCAATATCTCGAAGTTATATTGCGGATTGGCGGGGGTTTCGGACGCATTGCGTTACCCGACCCACCGTACGATTAAGCCGATCGTTGTGTTTAACTGTACGCCGCGCTGCAATCTGCGGTGTGTCCATTGCTACAGCAGTTCCGAGGCCGCCTGTCGTGAGCAAGAGTTGACCACGGCGCAGGCCAAAATGCTGATTGATCAGATCGCCGCGTTTGGCTGTCCGGTGCTGCTGTTTTCCGGGGGCGAACCGTTGCTGCGTGAAGACCTTTTTGAACTGATGGAGTATGCTCGTCAGCGAAAGTTGCGGACGGTCCTTTCGACCAACGGCACACGAATCACCGAATCGGTGGCCGAACAATTGGCCGAGTTGGGCTTGTCTTACGCGGGCATTTCGCTGGATGGGCCGCAAGATGTGCATGACCGATTTCGCAGGGTCGATGGGGCGTTTTTGGACACACTCAACGGCATTGCTTACTGCCGCAAGGCGGGCATCCGAACGGGGTTGCGGTTTACGATGACGCGGAACAATATCGAGTATGTGAAAAATGTGTTTGACATCGCCGCCACTGCCGGTGTACGGCGGATTTGTTTTTATCACTTAATCCGCACCGGACGAGCCAAAGAGCTGACCGACAGCCTTCCGTTGCCGCAGCAGGTACGTCAGGCTGTTGATACTATTTTAGCGTGTACCGTAGAACGCGTCGGACAGGGCGTTGTTGAGGAAGTGCTGACTGTAGGCAATCACGCTGACGGGCCGTATTTGTTGATGCGAATGCAGGCCGAAAACCATCCAAACCAAGCCTCAGCCGCGGCGTTATTGGCTCGTTCTGCCGGCAATCGCATCGGCCAGAATATTGCTTCTGTCAACTGGGATGGACAGGTGTTTCCTGATCAATTTTGGCGTAATTATAGCCTTGGTAATATCCTTGAACGTCCCTTTGGAGAAATATGGCAGGATGAAACTGATCCTGTCTTAGGTGTTTTACGGAACAAACGCGACTATAAAGATCCCAAATGCGGTCGTTGTCGATGGTTTGAATTGTGCCTTGGCAACTTTCGTTCGCTCAATGGTTCGGCGGACTTGGCCGACTGGCAAAACGAGCCGCCATGCTACCTGACCGAGCAGGAAATATCGCGGACTGAATAAAGGATGTTACAAAAAGCGGACGAGCAAGCAATGGGTATGTGATGGTGCGGTTATGGAGGGGATGAGTGGGAGATGCTATAAAATTTGTTATTTTTCGAATTTTTTGTTGAGTTTGTTGGATAGTTTGTGTAAATTTTGGTTATGTCTCTTGGGCAAACAATTCGAAAACGCAGAGAAGAAATGCGTTTAACGCTGGATGAGGTGGCGGCGGCGACGGGTTTTTCAAAGCCCTATTTATCGACAATAGAGACCGGAAAAGTTAAAAATCCACCCAGCGACCGTCTGATTTCCCGCCTTGAGGAGGTTTTGGAGTTTTCCCCCGGTACGCTTCGCCATATTGCGCATATCGAGCGAATTCCGGCGGATATTCGTCAGGAATATGACACGATAAACGCTGAAAACCGCCGTTATAAAGAAATTTTGAAAAATATTATCCGGCATTCGCTCGAGCCGTCACAACTGGGCGAGGTTCTGGCCCAGTATCAATTGGATGTGGACGAAAAAAGTCAGTCTCCGCGGGCAGGCCACTGGGTGCCGGTTATCAACAAAGTAGCTGCCGGTTATCCGGCCTCTTTTGATGATCTTGGCTATCCGGTCGGTTTTGCCGACGATTATGTGCGTTGCCCGGATATTCACGACCCCAATGCCTTTGCGGTTCGGGTGGTGGGTGATTCGATGGAGCCGAAATTTCGAGAGGGCGATATCGTCGTTTTTTCACCCGCTGCAGATGTTCAGAACGGCGACGATTGTTTTGTCCGATTTTCAAGCCCTCACGAGACCACATTCAAGCGGGTGTTTTTCGAATCCGATGGGCAGGTTCGGCTTCAGCCTCGCAATACCGATTATCCTCCTCAACTTGTTGAGGGTCAGCGTATTAACGGCATTTATCGGGCAGTGATTCATTTCCAGACGCTTTAAGTCTTTTGCTTGTTCGATCGGCGGCCTGCCGCGGGGGCTTTCCAAGCCAATCTTCACTTTTTTCGCTGGAATTGCGGGCCGAAACGGCTATAATCACACCGAATTTGTAATGTAAGCGTACGGATGATGCTGACACAAAGCCCGGGATAACAGGATGAATCGCATAAACAGCGGCGGTCTATGGCTTATCTGTTTGTTACTGACCTGCGGGGTCTCGTTTGCTCAGAGCGAGACTGTCGCGCCGGTTTTGACCAAACAAGATCTGCATTTGCGCTGCCCCGAAATCATCAGTTATACCTCGCCGCCGTCGCCTTGGGACCAGGTGATGGGATTTTCCGGGGGTGTTGTTTTGACGATCGGCGACAATCGGCTCAGCGGCAGGGAGGGTTTTTTGTGGCTCAAACTGTACGGCTCGTCATCGCGGGTTGCCGTGGAGCGGTTTTATCAAGTGTATGTTTATCTGGAAGGCAATGTGCTGCTGGAGCAGGGGCCAGGCGCCAAAACTACGGCGATGCGTCAAACGACTGTGCAGGGCGCCGACGCTATTGCAACGCAGTTTACGGTAACCGGAGACATTTTTGCCATCTGTCCCCGTCGGGACGAGGTACCGTTTAGCGTGCTGCGGTCCGACATGATGTATCAGCGCGGCCTTGCGGCCATGTCGCCGTTGGCGTTTGGGCCGCAGATACCTGCTAATGCCCGCGTGCCGATGCGTCCGCGGCCGGGACTTATTGAAGAGCCTGGTTCGCAGATTCCTTCTGAGACGGCCCTTGGGACCCAGGAAGGTATCCAACAGGCACCGTCGGAGCGTCAGGCGGAACAGCCGGCGGTTGTCTATCCGGTTCATATCGCTTCGGTATGGGAGTCAGCCGCCAAAATTGAGATTACCCATCTGCCCGATGGCCAACAGGTCATCATTGCCTCGGGTCGGTTTTACCTTTGGCAGCAGCAGAGCCAAGGGCGGATGGTCGAATTTATGGCCGATAACGTCGTGCTGTATCTTGAAAAAGACCGATTCGATTTGGCTGTGGAACGTCGCGGAAATGAACTGGGCAGCGGGCAGATTCGTAAGGTCTATTTAAGCGGCAACATTGTGTTAACCGAAGCGGACCGGACGGTGCGGGCGGACGAACTGTTTTATGATTTTCGAAATCAGCGTGCCTTGATAGTGAATGCGTCGATGCGAGTTTTTGACGAAAAACGCGGCATACCGATTTACCTGCGTGCCGAAAAACTGGGACGTGTCAGCGCGTATTTGTTTGAGGCTCAGAACGTTCAGTTGACCACCAGTGAGTTTTATCTGCCGCAGGTGTCGCTGAATGCATCGCGGATGATTTTGCTGACCGAGGATCAGTCGGTCGAGCAGTATGACAAGGCGGCACAGGATCGGGTCAAGGCCTATGATGGGCGGATGTACGATGTTGAGGCTCGCTACAAAGATTTTCCATTTTTCCGCTGGCCGAGTCTTCGTACGAATTTTGCGCGTCCGGATATGCCGCTCAAGCGGATTCGATTGGGCAATGATTCAGAATTTGGGACGTATGTAGAGACGCGATGGCATTTGGCGCGTTTGCTCGGTTTGAAGGAAGCACCCGGTGTGCAAAGCGAGTTTGCGGTGGACTATTTCGGCAAGCGCGGCGTCGGGACGGGCATTGACGCCGAATACGAGACCGATGATGCTTATGGTACCCTGATCAGTTATGTTATGACCGATCGCGGAGAGGATGATTTGGGGCGTGTGTCGCGCGATGATCTGGGCATTGCTCGCCGCAATGTGGAGCCCGATAACGATATTCGGGGCCGTTTCAGTTTTCGGCATCGTCAGTTTCTGCCGGATGATTGGCAGTTGATTGTTGAGACCAGTTATCTGTCGGATCGCAATTTTCTTGAGTGGATGTACCGTGATGCGTATTATACTGATAAAGAGCAGGAAACCCTGGTCTATCTGAAGCGGATTCGGGACAACGAGGGATTTTCGATTCTCGGCAAGATACGGATTAATGATTTTGCGCGAGAAACCGAGGAATTGCCGACACTAGAGTATCACCGTCTGGGTCAATCGTTTTGGGACAATCGGCTGACATTTTACAGCAGTTCGCAAGTCAGTCGTTTGCGTGAGCGGTTTGATGAAGACGATCCTGCGCCCGGCAAGGGGGGATTTTACAGTTATGTGTATACGCGCAACGAAGTTGATTTGCCGTTGACGGTCGGGACGTTTAAGATTGTGCCGTTTGCGGCCGGGTCGTATGGATTTGAGGATCGGCAGGGCTTTGAGACGGATCTTGACGGTCGGATGCGGGATC
>JAAYQH010000451.1 GCA_012519365.1 Planctomycetota bacterium
CCTTGTTCCAGCAACGCAATGGCTTTTCGCCGACGTTGCTCCAGCTGTTTTGGGGTTCCTGAAGGTCTCATGTCCTTATTATCGGACATTTGGCTTCGTTACGTTTAACTTTTCAAAGAGCAATAAATAGCGCAGGTTCTTGAGCTCTTGTGTTTCTGTCATCTCAAATTCCCATCGCTTCATTATAGTGCCTGATCAGAATCTGTTCTTTCGGGCCGCCCAGATGCCCCCAGGGGGTCGTCTGTCCCAGGGCGAAGGTTTTTTGCGCCTCGGCATGCACATCCAGACCAGCCGCCTCAAAAGCCTGCTGCCAGATCGCAAAATCAAACGTCTCATCCCACAGATCAAACCTCGCCCCGTTTTGCCAGGCCCGCTCGATGACCTCGGCCAGCCGTCGGTCGCCGCGTCCGATGGCCGACTCGAGCACGCTGCGTTCGATGTTGTGAAACTTAAACTGAACCGCTCGAGCGTTCAACTGGCGTTTGCGATGCAGAAGAATCGCCCGGGCGTTCTCAAAATAGGCCTTCTCTTTTTGACCCAGCCACCCGAACGGCGTATGCGCCTTGGGCACCAGCCAACTGACCGCCGCATTGACCGAGGCCATATGGCCGTCCACCTCTTTGCGAAGCCCGGCGATGTGCCAGCACAAATCCGCAATCGCAGCGATATCTGCCTCGGTTTCGCCGGGAAAACCGACCATAAAATAGAGCTTAATCTTGCGAAAACCGACCTCATAGGCCGCCCGCACCGCCGCGAACAAATCCGCATCGGAGATGGGCTTGTTGATCAGCCGCCGAAGCCGCTCGCCGGCCGCCTCGATGGCTATCGTCAGCCCACTCTTGCGCACGGCGGCAACCATTTTCGGCAGCAGCTCCAACTGCTTTTGCACCTTCAGACTCGGCACTGAAACCCCCACATGCAGCGGCTCAAAATGCGCCTTGAGTTTGTCCAGCACCTCGTCCAGATACGGATAATCGGCCGTGGAAAGGCTCAGCAGACTGACGGTGTCATAGCCGGTATGCGCATATTGGGTCGTGGCAATCTGAACGATACGATCGGGACTGCGATAGCGAACCGGCCGACGGCAAAAACTGGCCTGACAAAACCGACACCGCCCCGGACAGCCCCGCATAATCTCCACACTGACCCGCTCATGAACCGCCTGAACAAACGGCACCACCGGCCGGCTCGGCACCACCGCGTTTTCAAAATCACTGACAACGGCGTTCTCAAACCGCACCGGCAAATCCTCAACACGCGGCCGGAGCAATGGCCCTGTGGGTTTCGTGTCGCCTTGTGCGTCGCAGACCGCATAGAATCGCGGCACATAAACAAACGCAAACCGACGGGCCGCCTCCAGCAAAAACGCCTCCTTATCACCGCCTTCGGTCTGAATCCGAGAGTAGAGATTCAGCAGGCTTACAATCGCCTCCTCACCCTCACCCAGCACCGCCATATCGATAAAAGCCGCCAGTGGCTCGGCGTAATTGGCCGCCTGGCCGCCGATGATAACAATCGGATCGTCAGGGGCACGCTGGGCGGCCCGCACCCTCAGCCCGGCCAGGTCGAGCATATTCAAAAACGTCGTATAACACAACTCGTTGGTCAAGCTAAAACCGACAATGTCGAACTGCCGAACCGGCACGCACGACTCGAGCGAAAACAACGGCATCCCCTTTTGACGCATTACCGCCTCGGCGTCCGTCCAGGGAGCAAAGACCCGCTCAGCAGCCCAATTGTCCACGCGATTAACCGCCTCATAGAGAATCGATAAACCGGTATGACTCATCCCGATTTCGTAGATATCCGGAAAGCACAGGGCCAGCCGCACAGCAGACACGTTCAGGTCCTTTTTCACCTGGTTCATCTCGCCGCCAATATAGCGTCCGGGCTTGCGGACATACGGCAGCAGGTCGCGATCAATCTGCGCCTTTACATCACGGATAAGTTTGGGTACCATAAGCCGCATTATACACAAAACTTAAACCCAATATGAAGACAAATTTATGAAACAATCTACACGTAACCTCTGGCTTCAGACAATAACCGGCATCATGATCCTTATCTTGATGATGTGGCAGATGCGCCAGCCCCGTATCCAGGAACTGGATAGCGGATATCGGATAACCATGGGCACATTCGCCCGCGTGCTGGTCGTTGCATCCGATAAAAAGACCGCCGAGCAATGCGTCAAAGCCGCCTTTGAGACCTTTGACCGTGTAAACGCGATGATGAGCGATTATGATCCGAATTCCCTGCTTTCTGAGGTCAATCGCCGAGCGTTTGCCGAACCGGTGAAGGTAGATGCCGCGCTGTTTGAGGTGCTCACGGCAGCGGTTAAATACAGCCGCCTGTCTGATGGAGCGTTCGATATCACCGTCGGTCCCGTCGTTCAGCTTTGGCGCAAGGCCAACCAAACCGGCATCGCTCCGGAACCGCAGGCCCTGACCCAGGCACACCAAAAGGTTGGTTACCGACACCTGCTGCTGGACGAAGATAATCAAACCGTCCGCTTTGCCGTCGAAGGAATGTTGCTGGATCTTGGCGGCATTGCCAAGGGCTACGCCATCGACAAGGCGATCGAGGTCATGCGGCAGCAAGGCGCTCTGGGCGGAATGGTCGATATTGGAGGCGATTTGGCCTGTTTCGATCGCCCCGTCGGCGGACAACCCCATTGGTACATCGGCCTGCAGGATCCGGATGAGGAGCAACGCTACTTGCTGCGGCTCAAACTCAACAATCACGCCGCAGCCACCAGCGGGGATTATCGGCGTTTTGCGGTCATCAATGACCTGAAATACAGCCATATCGTCAACCCCGCCTCGACCCAAGCCGCAGACAGTCTCTCAAGCGTCACAATAATCGCCCCCTCGGCCATCCAGGCCGACGCCCTGGCCACTGCCGTCAGTGTGCTTGGCCCCGAAAAAGGAATGGCCCTTATCGAAAGCATAGACCAGACCGTAGCACTCCTTATTCTCTCCGCACGTCCGATAAAACTACAGAAAACTACCGGAGCGGCCAATTTTATCGCCGATTAAGCCCTCCCCTGAACACCCGACGCTACGGATTCGAATGTCGCACGTCCTGATCGCATTTTCCGACTGAGCATCCCTTATCAGCCAACATACAGGATATTAAGGAGTCGCGCTGTTGGCGGATTTGATTTGCGGAACCAGATACAGCCGCAACTGGCCCGGCTCAAGCGAAAAATCTTTCACCGTCACGCGTTGCTTGCCAAAGTCGAAGCTCGGCTCGAAAAATTCATTGCCGACGATGGCCTTGACCACCGTCTCCAGCCCCGGCCAGTCCTCAAACAACTCGGCGCTGTCGGCCAGGGCCTTCTCAGCCACGTGAGCGGCCACCCTCGTGATCGGCAACAAACCCAGCTGCACGGACCGAATATTCACATTCAAGCGCCCCCGCTCATCCATCACCGGCCGGGCAGCAAGGGTCAGGACCGGTGAAATGCCGTACACCTCGACCCGGCCCATCAGATAGACAGTATCTTTTTCGAAGATAATCATCGGCCTGAAGACTGTCACCTCCCCAAATCGACGCGGCCACTGATCCCGCCCGATAATATCATTCAGTCCGTCCTGCTCCACAATCAACTCGAACGGCTCATAGAACTGGGCCTGGTTGTAAAAATCCGGCCCCAGTTTATGAGTCAAATAGGGACTGACCTGCTCGGGCTGTTCGATCGGCGGCGGACAGTACGCCCGCGGCGAAAAGCCCACCAATACCCACACCA
>JAAYQH010000037.1 GCA_012519365.1 Planctomycetota bacterium
GAATGGAACAACGGCTGCAACTGGACGACGCCGCACCCGACTTACGAGCAGAACGCCGCGAAAATCAGCGAATTGATAACAATGCTGGATAGCGCCCCGTTTGTAGAGCGGTACTCTATTTATCAATGGTGCACCAATCGGGAATTGATTAAAGACGGCAGCCTGACGCCGGCCGGGATTGTGTATCGCGACAGCCTCAGCCCGATGGCCGTGTCGCGCGATACCAATCATGAATGTATCGGCTGCTGGCGTCTGGATGAGCAAACCGGCACACTCGCAGAGGATCTGTCGGGCAGGCAAAATTACGGTGTACTGAAAAACGGCCTGTCATTCGATACCAATTCTGTTCTTGCCCCTCTCGGCTATGGATTGCGACTTGACGGGGTGGACGATTATGTTGAATTGCCCGCCGGTTTTGACGAGTTTGACAACGGTTTTTCAATGTCGTTCTGGGCCTACCCGACGGCGGTGAAAAACTGGGCCCGCTTCATCGACCTGGGCAACGGTCCGTCTAATGACAATATCATCGTAACCCGCGAGGGCACCACCAACCATCTTGCAGTACGAATCTATGAGGGCGGCTCGGCCGGTTCACTTGTCCGTGCGTCCGATGCCATCGAACTAAATAAGGCACAGTTTTTCGCAGTGACCGTCAGCAACCGCTCCAGCAATAACGTCAAAATCTACAAAAACGGCCAGTTGATTCAAACCGGCACCACAGCCATTCCGAGAAGTATCTGGCGAACCGCCAATTATATTGGGCGAAGCAACTGGTCGGCCGATTCCTATTACCAGGGCAGTTTGGATGATATACGAGTTTTCGACTACGCCCTCTCGGAAAGCGAGGTTACAAAAATTTATCTTGCCACTGCCACTCAGCCTTTCGGCGGTGCGGCAGCGATCGTTCCGGGTCGGGTTGAGGCCGAGCATTTCGATCAGGGGGTTCAGGGGGCGGCCTATTTCGACACCACCACCGGCAACAGCGGCGGGGCCTATCGGACGGATACCGATGTCGATATTCGCTCCATCAACGACGGTAGCAGCGGATATGCCGTCTGCCAGATCGAAGCCGGTGAATGGCTCAAGTATACCGTTAACGTCGCCCAAACCGCAAATTATCTGCTGTATTTTCGAGCCGCGGCGGCAGAGGACAATATCCCTGTTCATCTTTTGCTCAACAATCAGCTCATCGCGTCGTTTACGGTGGACAACAGCGGTTCGATGGATGCGTTTCAAACGGTTATCATCCCCGATGTGCCACTGACAGCCGGCGAGTCTCAACTTCTGAAACTGGAGTTTCCCGTCGGCGGACTGGAGGTCAACTGGTTTGAGTTTGTACAGCCCGGCCCATGGAACGACCAACCGCATTCCATTCCCGGGCGGATTTTGGCCGAGGAATATGACATGGGCGGACCGACTGTCGCCTACTTTGATACCACTGTCGGTAATATCAGCGGCACCTTCCGCTATGATGAGGATGTCGATATAGCCTCTATTACAGACGGCATCGCCGGTTACGCGATTGATCAGATTGAAACCGGCGAATGGCTGAAATACACCGTCACCTGCACCGCCGCCCAGACGGAGGTCTTTGCCCGCGTCGCCTCCACACAGGCCGGCGGACAGATTCATTTCCTGCTGGATGACCAGTGGATAGCAACCCTTGAGGTGCCCAACACCGGCTCACTGACCACCTGGCAGACCATTTCAGCCCCGTCTTTGCCGCTGCCGGACCGAGAAAATGCGATCCTTAAAGTGGAATTTGTCGGTACAGGATACCGCCTGAATTGGTTTTGGTTTGGCAATCGGATGCCCTATCACGGCGTTCCCCTTGAAATTCCCGGCCGGATTGAATTTGAGGATTACGACATCGGCGGCCAGTTCATTTCCTTTTACGACCGCACCGATACCAACGGCTATCGGCAATACCGCCCCGATGAACCGGTGGACATTATGCGGGTCAATGACGGCAGCACGGCGTATGTCGTGTTTGCTGAGGCCGGCGAATGGCTCGAATATACCACCTCTGTCCAGCCGGGATTTTACACGCTGATTGTGCGCACCAGCAGTCCCTATACGGCTCCCCAGATGACGCTCTTGCTCGGGGAACAGACGCTGGCGACGTTCAGTCTGCCCGCTACAGGAGGTTTTTACAATTTCGAGGATACAGCAGTACCGAATGTCTATCTGCCCGGCGGCGACGAACAGATTCTCCGGGTGGTGTTGAACACCTCCACCGCGCTGCTGAACTATATAGATTTCGTGCGGGAGTACAACAGCGCCGACCTCACACAAAACGGCCGAGTGGATCTGGATGATTTCGCGGTGCTGGCAGCCCAGTGGCTAAGTGCGCCGGCGGTGCCTTCTGCCGACATCGCCCCGCCCAACGGCGACGGCATCGTCGATGGGCTCGACTTGCTCATCATGATTGAAAACTGGCTGATGGAATAGGCTTTTTTAAGCAAACAAAACCC
>JAAYQH010000452.1 GCA_012519365.1 Planctomycetota bacterium
CCAGACAATGGTTCACCCGGTGGGGTTTGCATCTGTCCTGCTCTTGGGCATTGCATTGCTGCTGCTGCCGAGGCGGTGGGCCGTTCTGCCGATGCTGATTATTGCCTGCTTTATCCCCTCTGCTCAGCGGATTGTGATATTGGGGATGGACTTTAATTTTTTGCGGATTATGGTGGTGTTCGGCTTCTTTCGTCTGCTCTTCAGACGCGAATACAAATCCTTCACGTGGTCATCGCTGGATACTGCGATCGTGCTGTGGGGGCTCAGTGCTATGACGATTTATGTCTTTCGGGAGGGGTCTTTTTCGGCGTTTGTCAATCGGCTTGGGTTTGGGTTTGATGCATTCGGGATGTACTTTTTGTTCCGCTGCTTAGTGCAAAACTGGCAGGATGTCACCACCGTTATTTACGGCATCATTCTGATTAGTCTGCCGGTGGCGTTGTTTTTTGTCATCGAAAATCGGACCGGCAGAAATATGTTTTCGATCTTTGGCGGCGTGCCGGAGATTACCGCCGAACGTGAAGGCCGTCTGCGGTGTCAGGGCCCGTATTCCCATGCGATTCTGGCAGGGTGTTTCTGGGCGGCGCTGCTGCCGCTGATGGCGGCTTTTTGGTGGAAATCAGCAAAAGATAAACTGGGGGCGATTATAGGGGTTCTTGCTGCCTTGCTCATCGTGGGCTGCTGTGCGTCGAGTACACCCGTGTTGGGTGTTCTTGGAGCCGTTGGAGGAGGGCTGATGTTTTATTTTCGAAGATACATGCGGCCTATCCGCTGGGGGGTGGTGCTGATGGTGTTCGCCCTTCATTTGATGATGAAGGCTCCGGTTTGGCACCTGATTTCACGTGTCAGTGCCGTCGGGGGGTCAACCGGTTGGCATCGATTTAAGTTGATTGACGAAACGATCAAGCATTTTGATCAGTGGTGGCTGCTGGGAACGTCCGGCCAAACGGTATTGTCATGGGGTGTTTGGAAGGGAGATGTCACCAATCAATATATTCTGGAAGGGCTGCAGGGTGGTTTTTTGACATTTTGCCTGTTTATTGTTGTTATCGCGATCGCGTTCGGCTATGTCAGCAAACTGTGGCGAAGACACGCTGCCAATCCCTATCGCCTGGCTCTGTCCTGGGCCTTGGGTGTGAGTCTGTTTGTGCATTGTCTGAATTTCATCGGCGTTTCCTATTTCGGCCAGATTCACATTCTGTGGTACCTGCTTTTGGCCGCCATCGCCAGCCTGACGGCAATCCGCAGCCGTCCGTTGCCGGCAATACGCACAGTGATTTCACGAACCCCACTGGAATATCAACAAGGGCTGTTCCCAAAAACATGACTAAACCCATAGACATTTCGATTATTATTGTCAATTGGAATACGCGGGATATTCTGCGGGATTGTTTGGCGTCGGTGTATGCCCAGACGCAGGGGATTGAGTTTGAGGTCATTGTCATCGACAATGCCTCCTCAGACGGCTCGGTTGAGATGGTTAAATTCGAGTTTCCTCAAGTTATTTTGATTGAAAATACCGATAATAAAGGATTTGCGGCCGCCAATAACCAGGGGATGCGGATCGCCAATGGCCGTTATGTCCTGCTGCTCAATTCCGATACGCTCATTCTGGACAGCGCCATCCAGAAAACCCTGAACTTTGCCGAGTGTCACCCCAGCGCTGCTGTCGTCGGCTGTCGTGTGCTGAATCCGGATCGCAGTTTGCAGCCGACCTGTTTTATGTTTCCGTCGGTGCTGAATTTGTTCCTTTCGGCGACATATCTGTACAAACTATTTCCCAAAAGTCGCTTTTTGGGACGTGAACAAATGACGTGGTGGGGCCGCGATGATGTTCGCTCGGTCGATGTGGTCACCGGCTGTTTTATGCTGGTTCGACAGGAAGCCATTCAGCAGGTCGGCCTGATGGACGAGGACTATTTTATGTACGCCGAGGAAACCGACTGGTGTTTTCGATTCAAAAAAAACGGCTGGGACTGTCTGTTTTATCCCGACGCACAAATTATCCATCTGGGCGGCCAGAGCAGCAAGCAGGTGCGCGTTGAAATGCTGATTCAACTTCGCAGGGCGATTTTGCAGTTTATGCAGAAAAATTACGGGTGCGCCCACTATCTTTTGGGCAAGCTCTTAATACTGCTATTTTTTGCAGTACGGATTCCTGTTTGGTTTGTTGTTGCACTATTGCCCAGCAAGCGGCTCAAAGCGATGGATATGACTAAGGCTTACTGGCTGGGAAGCCGCCAGATTTTAAGCGGGAAATAAATGTCGGAAAATTATATCATCATTACGCCGGCTTTTAATGAAGCGGCCTACATTGAGCGGACGATTCAAAGTGTCTTGGCACAGACGCACAAGCCCC
>JAAYQH010000453.1 GCA_012519365.1 Planctomycetota bacterium
GACAAATTCACCCCCCACAGTCGTATCCGTCGTCCGTCGGCCGTGACAAAATGCTCTCGCGCAAAGAGCCGGTCACTTTCTTTCAGCGATGACGATGAAAACAGCAGCGGCGATTGCGGATTCATCTCCAAAGGAATGACAAACGGCGTCAATTGAGCCCCAAAGACCTGAACCCCAGCGACTAAAACAAGCCCCCAAAAACGTATTCGACACATTATCGCTCTCCTTAAAAAGCAGGTATCAACACCTCTATTATAAAAGATCAAAGCAGGGCGGTAAAGCCTCAAAATATCCGAAGGATATATATTGCGTTGACCGCGATCGGCCGGTACAATTCACCCGTCAAGTAAACGCTAAATGGAGAGGTTTATGGCCAAAAAACAAGATGACAAAGCCCGGCAAATTTGCATTGTCACCGTCACCGGCAAGGACAAAGTCGGCATCATTGCGCGGATCAGCACAACAATGGCCAAAGCCAACGTCAACATCATTGATGTCAGTCAGCGGATTATGGAGGCGTATTTCGTGATGACGATGGCCTGCGATATCACCGATGCGACCGCAGATATGGACAAACTCCAAAAGCAACTGGCACGAATCGCCAAAGAGATGGACTTAAACATTACGTTCCAGCACGAAAACATCTTCAAAATGATGCATCGCGTCTGAAACCAGCAAACAGAACCACGATATTGTGTCTTGACAAAACAAAAAAAAGCCGTCAAGACGGTTTTCTTCTGTCCTGACGACTCGGCAGATTTCCTATCGGCTAAGCCGTTTCTACCCCCTCTACCAGGGTAATCTCAAACGTCAAATCCTCTCCGGCCAGAGCGTGGTTCATGTCCAGAATCACGTTTTCATCATCCAGCCCGACCACTTTGACCAGCAGCCTTTGACCATCGCGTGTGCCGACTTCGATTGTGTCACCGACCTTCAATTCCATATCCGGCGGAACCTGACTGAGGCTGACGGGAATAATACGCTCGTCAAGCCGCGGCCCATAGGCGTTCTCGGCCGGAATGGTGATGGTTTTGGTCTCATTGATTTCCATCCCGACCGCGGCGTTCTCAAAATCGGCAATGAGCTGACCGTCGCCGATCTTGTATTGAATCGGCTCACGTTCGATTGAACTGTCAAAAACAGTGCCGTCGTCCAGTTTTCCCGTATAGTGGACTTTGACCACATCGCCGGTTTTTGCCTTTGTCGTCATACTGCTGTCCTTTCTTATCTTAACTCATTTGTGCCGTGCAGTATCACAGACCTGCCGATTAAATACAAAGATTTTATGCAGTATTTCGATTTTTTACGACGTTGACGAAAACCTTCGGCATAAACGGCACCCCTTGCTGTCCCTCTGGCCGATTTACGGGGTCGGTGTGGTTTGCAGCCATTGTGACGCCAAAACGGAAAAATCGAAAAAATCCACTCGCCCGTCACCGCCGATCGGCAGAATATCCGTCATCCCGGACGACGTGAGCCATGTTTCTGCAAAAAAATGCAAATCTGCTGTACTTACCACGTGATCTTGCGTGAAATCTGACGGCAGCGTCTTGCCCAGCCACACCGGCCCGACACCTGTATCGGTCAAGATGAATGGCTTGATTCGTCCATCAGGTTCATAATGCAGGTACTCAATAGCAATAGAACGCGAGCCGGAATACGGCCCCGAGCCACTGCGGTTATTCCACCGATGATAAAAGATGTACCATTGTCCCATCGCCGGATTAAACAAAATCGAATGGTGTCCCGGCCCTTTGTGAAAGCCGTCGCTGACCATCAGTGCCCCCTGATATGTCCACGGTCCGACGGGACTGGGCGCGGTGCAGTAATGCACTGAATACGTATCGCTGTTCCATCCGCCGTGGCTGTAGGACAAATAATAAATGCCATTGCGGGTGTGCATAAAGGCGCCTTCGGTGAAGTTGGGCGGATTGGCCACCGCAATCTCACGCGCAAAACTGATCATATCCTTGTTCAATTCAAAGACGCGCAGCCGTGAACCCGCGCTGCCCCCGGCATACAAATACGATTTCCCCGTTGCGGGGTCCGTAAAGACCATCGCGTCTATCGCCTCAAACGTCGGGTTATTGTTGTCCGACAGCAGCGCACGGCCGCTATCGATAAACGGCCCGGCCGGCGAATTACTCCAGGCCACACCAATGTGCGAGGGCTTAGGTCCGACCGAATAATACAAGTAATACGTGCCGTTTTTCTCTGTGATGCCCGGCGCCCAGGCGTGCTTATCGCCGGGAATCCACGACATATTTCGAAAGTCAAGAATTGGCCCGTGGGTCTGCCAGTGGACCAGATCTGACGATGAATATGTGTAAAACTGCGTCCGCGGCCCGGAGGTGGGGTATATCCACACCTTGTTGTCGGCCAACAGTACATCCGGATCGGCGCCGTCCATTATCGGATTGCGATCGACCGTCGGTTTGGGCATCATCAAAAATTGCGCCGGTTTCAAGGCCACTGACGAAATCCGTACCTCGTCAATATACCCATACGCCCGATCGGTATGCCCGCCGTTATACAGTCCGCGTCCAACCGACCACCCCCCAGCGTGCCAGTCGTTGCCGTTGGTGGTGCCTTTGGCCAGTGCTGTATTGGGGCTGCCGCTGAGCGTCAAATCGGTTTGGGCCACCCGATGCGGATTCGTGCCGGCCGAGACATTCGCCAGATACAGCGACAGCGTCTGCCCAGTGCTCACCGCTGCCATATAATACCACTGTCCCGTGTCCCCGTCAGGGTCGCTGCTCCAGTCAAATCCCTGAATCATTCCCCGTTCGGAGACGGCCTCATGCCAGTAGCCCGACACATCCGCAAAGCAAATCGCCACACTCTGATCCGGCCGTATCTGAAAGTACAGTGCCGCCAGCCGTGGATCGTGTGAGGCCACACCCATTGCATCCCGCCCGACAATCGTCCGATGGTGTGTGCCGCTTTCAGGCTTGAAAAACGCCTCAATTGTAAATTGCCCCGGCGTTACGGTTTCGATATCAATGCCGGTCGGGTAACTTCCCGGGCCGTAACTTTGAGTCGTTGACCGCGTGGCCAGGGTCGGTGCCGAACCGCTATTTTTAACACTGAAATGATTGATCTGCTGGGTCTGCGGCACCGGGGTGTAGGGCGTCTGGTTCCGATATTCATAGCCGCCGTTACCGCCTTGCGACCACGGATCCAGATGATTCCCATTGCCCGAGACATCCGGGACCCCGAACGGCTTGTTCACCGGCACACCGGCCGGGCCTTGTTCAAATCGCCAGTAGGCCAGCGTCTGAGCCCTTGCCGAACCTGCGATAATGGCGACAAAAAGCACCACCTCTAAAAAAGATTTCTGCATCGACAACCCCCGTTTTACAGTAAAAAACATCTCCATTGCTGCTTATAAACGGCCTTTGGGCACCGGTTTTTAACAAAAATCCCGAACTTTTTGGGTTTTTTTGTTTTCTGAGGGGGGGGCTTTTTATTCAAGACGCTTCAGGACACTTTTGGCGTGGGCGTCCAGCCCCTCGACCAGCGCCAGGCGAACAATCTCCTCGCCCGCCGCGGCAAGGTCATCGCGTGAGTATTCAATAATGCTTGAGGATTTGATAAAATCGTTGCTTGTCAACGCACTGAAGTATTTGCTGGTCTGTCGTGTCGGCAGGGTGTGGCTTGGCCCGGCCCAATAATCGCCGACCGCCACCGGGGTAAACGGCCCGATAAAAATTGCCCCCGCATTGGTCAGCCTTTCGGCAACAGCCCGACTGTCGCTTCCGCATTGCACCTGCAAATGCTCGGCCGCAAAATCATTGGCCCACGCAATCACGGCGTCCATTGACTCACAAACCACGATTCCGCTGTATGCCTTCAAACAGCGAGCTGTCGCCTCGGCACGATTGAGCAGGGGAACCTGCTTTTGCAATTCTCCCAACACTGCACGCGCCAGCGACAGTGAATCAGTCACCACAATGCCCGCGCCGGGGTCGTGTTCGGCCTGACTGAGCATATCGGCCGCCACCCAGGCCGGATTGGCCTGTTCATTGGCCACAATCAGCACATCGCTCGGCCCGGCAAATGAATCCATATCCACCAGACCGAAAACTTCCTTTTTGGCAAGCTGCACCACGTCATGCCCGGGGCCGACGATTTTGTCCACCTTGCCAATGGTCTCGGTCCCCCAAGCCAACGCCGCGACCGCCTGCGCTCCGCCCAGCCGATACACCTCGGTAATGCCCAGCTCAAAACAGACTCCCAAAATCACCGGATGAATGCTGCCGTTCCATCGCGGCGGCGAGACCACCACCACCTCGCGGACCCCGGCCACCTGTGCCGGAATCGCTGTCATCATCACCGTACTGGGCAACGGGGCACTGGCACCCGGGATGCACAGCCCGACGCGGTTCAGCGGTGTGTAGCGAATGCCCGGATGGGTGTTTTTGTCGCCGATAAAGATCTCGGACTGATACCTGCGAATGTTGGCGATCGCCTTGCGCAGCGTGTTTAACAGTGCCGTGTCCAGTTGGGCGTGTGCCGCCGCCAGAGCCTCTTGCGGAATGCGAAACTCCTGCGGCAAGAGGGCGATTTTGTCAAAGCGTTCGGTGTACTGGGCTACCGCCGCGTCTCCGCGACGTCCCACATCGGCAACAATCTGTCGTACTGTGTCGGCAAGTTCCGCTCGATCCTTCAAAAACTCGCTCATCGAATGCTCACGCCGAAGCTGCCGCATCCGCTGTTCAAAACCCGGCTCCGAAGCCGCCATTAACAGTTCATCAAATGTCATCTTCAATGCGAACAATCCCTGTCTTTACGGTGTAAAGTTGCCATGCGAATACGTGCGCACCGCCCGACGCGGCAGCAGATACATCTGCCCCTCATACTCGGTAATCACCCCCGAAATCACATACCGGCTGCGGCCCAATGTACGTTGCATCTGGCGTTCCACAGCGAGCAGCGTTTGACAGGGCAGCAGACGATAAGACTCCTTCGCGACGTTCTGACCAAACGCGTCCGGCGTAAACACCATCTCATCACCGCGGCGTTCAATCAGCCCCGTCCGATGAATCAGATTGTGATCCGTGCTGACGACAACCAGTTCATCCAGCCGCCGCAAATCCGGTGTCCGCTGGTCTTTCATCATCGCCACAATCTCAGAAGGCAAAATAGATTCTTTGGTTTTTTTTTCGGTCTGGTCGGCATCTTTGGATTCGATGGAGTCCGGGGCCGTTGGTTTTGAAAGGTCTTTCTCCGCTTCTTTCAGGGGCAAAAAATACAAACTAAAGAGAAAATTTTGCCCGCGATATTCCGTTGCCATTGCCCACAGCCGCACATCTATCGTCTTTTGCTCGCCAGCCAGTTGAGCCATCTGTTCCAGCACCGAACAAGTCAACAATGCCACGCTTTCCCCCGCCGAAAGCAGACCTTTGCCATCTGTAATCGGCTCTTTTGGGATAAACGCCCACTGGCTATCGTTTGGGTCATAGACGACACGCCCCTCAACACCGGCGACCAGATGACCTTCCGCAATTGGTCGCCCGTGCTGCGGCTGGCCAGCCGCTGTCACAGCCATGACAAGCCCCGCAACAACTGGAATAAAGTTTAGCACGTGTTTCATTTCAACACTTCTTTTAAGAGGCCGACCGCCTGATCAGCATCGTTAACACATTCTATACACGCTCGATAACGGGGGTCTTGCGATTGCATCATCTCCACCAACGGCATCCAAAAATCCCCGACCAGCACAATGGGTTTGTTCGCCTCTGCAAAGCCTTTGTTCTTGTGCTCCCACACATGGGCCAATTCCAGCAGCGTCCCCGTTCCTCCCGGCAAGACCACATACGCATCACCCAAGGCGATCAGCGTTGCCAGTCGCTCACTGAGCGTCTCGGTAGGGCGTTCTTCGGTAACGTACGGATTGGCCCGGCCGCGTTTGAATGCCCGACAGGTCACACCGATAACCGTCCCGCCGGCCTGGCAGGCCCCTTTGGCTGAGGCCAGCATTGTCCCGCCGTATCCGCCGTTGGCCAGCACAAAACCCGCTTTTGCCAGCTCGCGGCCTAACACCACCGCCATTTCGAAGGCTGTCTCTGTCTGAGCGGCCTTGCTCGTACCGAAAACTGTTACAGTCTTTGCCATCAGTGGACACCTTTTTTGGCCAGATTCAGCAAGCCCCCCGCCAGCAGAATATTACGATCCCGTGAGGACAGCGTCAGTTTGCCTTTGAACTCAAATCCGCCGGTCGTATTGACAATCCGCACTTCATCAAGATTCTTGATCGTCTCGAGCAAGTCCGGAATCTCCAGCGCATCGCCGACATTGATCCGGTCATAGTCGCTCGGATCGGCAAACTCAATCGGCACAATCGCGAAGTTAATCAAATTGGCCTTGTGAATACGTTCGATGCTTTTGGCCAGTACAGCCCGCACACCCAAATACATCGGACACAACGCCGCATGTTCGCGGCTGGAGCCTTGCCCGTAACTTTCGCCGCCGACAACCACGCCGCCGATACCTTGCTGCTTCAACGCAAGGGCGCGCTCGGCAAAGGTCGGCTGTCCCTCTTCGTTAAAGCAGTTAAATACATACCTGGAATACACCGGCACGTTCGAACGATACTTCAAAAACGGTCCGGCCGGCATAATATGATCGGTCGTAATCTTATCCCCGCATTTGAGCAGCACCTGTCCGTTCAGGGAGGCCGGCAGGGGTTTGGGCGATTCCGGCACAACGATGGTCGGGCCGCGATGAACCGTAATCTTACCGGCTATTTCCGGCGGCGGGGGGGCTTCAATCATTGAATCATCAACAAAAAACGTCGTTGGCAGTTTGATTTTCGGGTAGTGCAGGCCTATCAGTTCTGTTAATTTTCGCGGATCAGTAATCTCGCCCATCAACGCTGAGGTCGCCGCTGTTTCCGGACTGACCAAATAGCATTGATCACCTTTGGTCCCCGTCCGCCCGGCAAAGTTGCGATTGAATGTCCGCAGCGTTACAACCCCGTCGGCCGGCGAAAACCCTTGCCCGATACACGGCCCGCAGGCCGATTCAAGAATCCGAGCGCCTGAGCCAATCAACTCGGCCAGCATCCCGTTCTGAGCCAGCATCAACAAGACCTGTCGGCTCCCCGGAGCGACGGCAAACTCCACCCCAGCATCGACAACGTGCCCTTTAAGAATCTCCCCGGCTATCATCAAATCCATAAAACTTGAGTTGGTACAGCTTCCAATAACCACTTGGGCAATCGGGCGTCCCTCAATTTCCGAAAACGGTTGGATATTGTCCGGCGATGAAGGACAGGCCGCCATGGGTTCCAGGTGCGACAAATTGATCTGAATGACCCGATCGTATTCGGCGTTGGGATCGGCGTTTAGCGGCTGATAATCGTCCGCTCGTCCCTGAGCCTCCAAAAACGCCTGCGTCATGGAGTCGCTGGGAAAAATGCTCGTCGTTACACCAAGTTCAGCGCCCATATTTGTAATCGTTGCCCGCTGAGGGACCGTCAAGGTGCTCACACCCGGCCCAAAGTACTCCACTACACATCCGACGTTTCCTTTGGTCGTCAAGATGCGCAACAGCGTCAAGATCACATCCTTACTGGAGACCCATTCTTTCAGTTTGCCGGTCAACTCGACGCCGATCACCTTGGGACTGGTCAGATAAAACGCGCCTCCGCCCATGGCCGCGACCACATCCAGCCCGCCGGCGCCAATGGCCAGCATCCCCAATCCGCCGCCGGTCGGCGTGTGCGAATCGCTTCCCAGCAGGGTCGCCCCCGGTTTGCCGAACCGCTCCAGATGAACCTGATGGCAAATCCCGTTGCCCGGCCGGGAGTGATACACCCCGCTACAAGCGGCGATGGTCTGAAGGTACAAATGGTCATTATGATTTTCCGGGCCGAACTGCGCCATATTGTGATCGACATAACTGACCGATAAATCAGTCTTTACCCGACCGATTCCCATCGATTCAAACAGCAGGAACGCCGTGGTCCCGGTCGCATCCTGCGTCAGCGTCTGGTCGATTCGAATCCCGATCGGCTCGCCGGGACGAAGCTGTCCTTCCACAAGGTGGTTTTCAAGTATTTTATAAGTCAGTGTTTTCAGCATGCTGAACTCCTCAAAAAGAGCAAACTTGTTTCAAAATGATATCCCTTCGAGAAATTGCCCTCTGGTCTTTACGAATTTCAAGCCCCAAAAAGGATATAATTTCCTTATTTCTGTTCTTCTTTCAAAATTTCAATCGCAATTGTGCCCAATTCGTTTTCGGCGCGGACACGCATGGCCTCAGCCTGCTCCAACAGCTCCGCTGCTTGCGGAGGCTGATAGGGTTCCATCTCAAATGTCCACACATACGCATCAACAATCCGCTTGGGCCAGAGCACCTCAGCCACAAAATCAAAACCCGGCTGGTCATGCAAGGGGCGTTCCAATTCACGGTGTGTGTTGAGCGTTTCATAGCCGGGCTTTTCAAGGCGAACCCGATAATCACCATACCAATTAAAGTTGACCGTTACCGGAGAAGCCCCGATTTCTTCATCGTTCAGCCATACAACCGCGCCTTCCGGCTCGGTCACAATCGTCAGACGCCGCTCAACGCAGCCAACCAAAAAGCCCATCAAAACGGCTGAGAAAAGGATTAGCTTTCGCATTATTGTCCTTAGCAAAATAATCAGCAATATGTCCATTCAATCGCTTACAGAATACCAGCCACCCCGTCATAAATCAAAGATTTTTACGGGTTGATGCCTAATTTGCGGGAGTGCGAGGATAGTTGTTTTCCGCTGCAGGAGGGCGGACCGATGTCTCTGCGAACAGGTAACGTCGGAGTCCTGTCGGCAAATCGGGATTGATAATCGACAGCAAAGCTGCAAGAGATGTCTTTATTGCTGCTATACAAGGCAATAAAAAAAGCGACCCCATAAAGGTCGCTTTTGCAAATGATATAGCTATTTCGAGACAAAAAAACTCCTTATCCCAAGAGAAAGGTCCTTAGGAAGATGCTCCTTTTGGATTAAGGTTCAAGCAGTCCGAATGTCTTATCCGCGTTTTCTGCCCAGCAACCCAACAACACCGCCCAGACCCAGCATCATCAACGTGGCCGGTTCGGGAACTGGCATAATCGTCAGATTCGCGCTGGCCGTGAAATCGGCTGTGAAATCGCTTATCGGTGCCGGATCAATCTGGAACAGAATGCTCACCAACTCGCCAGAGTTATACCCCGGAGCAATTTCACTCTTTAGTGAACCTGCATCGAGGGTAACAATACCCGAGCCGCCCAGCAGCATACCTTCGTTCAGGCTTTCCAGCGTCAGTTCCTGCAAAACGCCGGACAGCAGGACAGAGCTGTCAGCGGCCGTGATGACAACCGTGCCGCTGCCGAAAACGCCGGAGGCCATGCCGCCTGCGCTGTTGTCAGCCAACAGAACAGCATTCAAGACAAAGGACGCATCCGATACCGCCATTTGGCTGCCGCTCTCGTACTGGATCACTAATTCAATGGTGTCGGAAAGTGTCAACTGACCCGATGCAAAGGTACTGGTGATATCAGCGCCGCTAATCGACGAAATATACTCGGCATGCAACGGAACTGACAACGACACTAAAGCAAGAATACACAACCCACACAGTGTCTTTTTCATCCCCAAATTCTCCCATAAAAAAAGTTTTTGTTTTTATACCTTTTTAGAGAGGTATATTTGCACACATCTCCCATAATGTTGCCTACATTCTACTGAAATCCCTGATAAATGTCAATAGGCTGCCTTATAAAAACTATCTAAACTCGACTAACTATTTACAAATAATGAGGTTAAAAAAATCAAAATTATTTTTTACGGGTCGATTTTTGGTTTTCGAATTGTCATTATTCAGTTCGTTCAGTAATTATTGCCCGCCTGGCGAAGGGGAAAAATCCGATCTGTCCGATTTTACACCAAGAAAAAAGTAAATTGTATATTCAAGACTTATTTTGTTTGTATTTCAGGGGCGCATAAAAAATCTTCCCGATAGGTTTTTGCCTTCCGGGAAGATTGATAAAACGTTCTTAAACTTTAGAATTAATTGCGTTTGCGACGCAGTAATGCGCAGACACCCACACCCAGCAGGCTCAGGGTCGCCGGCTCCGGTATCGGCAGGAATGTCACATTAGTGCGACCGACATAGTCGCTTGAAAAATCGCTGATCGGAGCCGGATTGATCTGAAAGGTAATTGCCACCACGTCACCATCAATGGAATCGGCACCAATGGACGCCAGCAGCAGGGAATCACCATCGATCGTTACCGTTCCCGAACCACCCAGCAACATCCCCCCGGCAATCCCTTCAAGGACCAGATCCGTTACCTGACCACTCAGCAGAACTGAGCTGTCTGGGGCCGTGATCGTAAAGGTGCCTTGTCCGAATTCACCCTTGGCCTGCCCGCCGACACTGTAATCGGCCGTCAAATAGGCCGTCAATAAAAAAGTGGTATTGCTATAGGAAACTTGCGTCCCCTGTGTTACCACCAATTCTATGGTGTCGCTGAGCGTCAATACCCCGGAGGTATAACTGGTATTGATGTCCGCCCCGCTGATTGCTGTGACAATTGCAGCCTGTGCTCCCCCCGCGACCAGCAGGATAATCGCGGTTAATACCATTACACTCTTTTTCTTCATACTAATCTCTCCCACGCTCAAATGTAGTTTGCTTTCCCTATTTCATCAATAGGATTCACGAGGGGATGCGCAAGAGCACTCACTCTGCACCACCCCTTCCCCGCACACACACGTTACACTTACACACATACACACACTTTACACTTTATTTTACTGTACAGGAAAGGTGCGTTGGTGTCAAGACGATTTTCAAAAAAAACCAAAAAAACTAAAACTTCCTTAAAACAACAAAAGTAGGTCCAAAATATCTCTATATAGCCAAAGTGGAATTTTAGTCCTCTGGTGACGGTTAAACTGCGCCAGAGCCGACGTCAGGTCCTTAAAGATGCCGACGCTTAGCTCCTTAAAGATAGAGATTAAGCCCTGTTGCGGAACCTGGATAATCAGTGAACCTGTCATCGACTTCTTTTTTTTGAGTCAAGCCGCTCGTGCGTTCTTTGGCGGTTGTCGGCGATCCGTTCTCGCTGTCAAATTGAGGATTCCGGCCGTCGCCCGTCGGATTATGCTCAGCACTGAACTGCTCGTTACGCGCCTGATGGCCCGCATTGTTGGCCCACGGGACGACTTCAATTCGCCGAACCTGGACACCGGCAGTTTCCATGGCCGCGGCAAGCTGTCCCAGCGATTGTTCGATGTCCTTTCGCGTGTCGGTCTTTTCCACCTCCAGCAGGCCCGTAATTTGGCCGTCGGTTTGGCGAAAAGTGATCCGAATCGCCCCCAGTGTTTCCGGCACAAGCATCATCCTCACCTGCGATTCGGCCCCGAACGTTCGCAACTGAAGGGTCTGAACAATTTGATCAACCGGACGCACCCCTGCAGTCTCGCTAAGGCCTTTTGCTGCGGAAATTCCGGCTGTTACCGAAGACGATTCTGCCGAGGTTGAAACAGCGGGCGAAGGGGTGAAGGATTCTGTGTTGCCGCTTGCCTCAGCCTGTCGGGTTTTGGCAGCCGAGCGAACGGCGTCATTTTGCAAAATTTTTTCAGCGGTTTGTTCCGCTTTCAAATCGGTTTTGGATTTAATATCGAACGGATCGGCGCCATTTTCAAGAGAACTGGTTAGCGCCGATTTGAGCGATGATTTTTCTGCCGTCTCCGGTGAAAGGAAGGGGTAGGTGGTTTTATTACCGATGGGTATCGCCGCCGGCAGTGCGTTGCCCGTGTTCTGAGCGGTGTTTGTCGCGTTCCTATGGGCAGCGGCGGATGGCCGTTCGCCGGCAACAGTCTTATCTGTTTTCCCGTGAGCGGGCCCTGGGTCCCCTGGCCCATCGGTTGCTGGGCGAGTAGGGGGGAGCTTCGTTTTTTGCTCGGTGGCAACTGTGAAAGACGAATTGTTTTTTTGCTCCGAGGCCGAATCGTCTTTTCTTACCCCTTGAGGTCTTTGTTTTTCGCCGACGGTTTCGGTTACTGTCGCCGTTTTGTGCCCCTCGGCTCGATCAGACCCGTCAGCCAGATGTTTTGGGTCGGCTGAATCGGGGACATTGCTGGCCCCTGTCGCTGAAGGGCGTTGGTGGAAAGACGATTTTGTTTGAGTAAGAGAATGTGCAGCCTTGTTTTTGGGTGTCAATGCCTTCGGGTTTTCTGCCGGGGTTGCCGATGTCCTTGAGACACTCCGAAAGGTCTCGATGCCGCCCAACGGAAATACACCAGCCACCGTCATCGATTCGGCCTGGGCCTGCTGACGGGGGGGGTGCCTGTCCTTATCCTTATGTTCGATCTCAGCTTGTGAATCGTTTTTTTCAATATGTTTTTTCAGAGTGTGTTCAAAAATGCTCTGTTCCTGTTGAGCAATGCGGTTTTCTGTGGACAGCCTATCCGCCCTTTCGTCGGTGATAATGTGCGCAGCCTCGGTGCCGGCGCGTTCTGCCGGCTGTCGTTGACGGTCGTTCTGTGGCCCGGCTAAAATTTCTTGCGAGGCACGAGTGAACGGTTCCAGCCCGTCCGACAAGGCGTTTCCTGCTGAAGGCGTTCTGGCCGGAGGCGTAACTACCATTTCGATACTCATCAGTTGCTTTACTCCGAAAAAGGTCTCTAAAATTACCCATATTGAAAGTAGCAAATACTATGCCATATCTTTTTGCCGTGAAAGGTTATTTCTTATCTTTTGAATTCAAAAGAAGATACGTCATTATTCTCACCCCTTGGCGTTCCTTCGCCGCGCAGTGAATGTGTAAAAAAATGCAGTACACCGGAAAAAATGAACACCCAAAATAAAAAAACCTATCTTTTTATACCACAATAGCCGGTAAACCCTCTTGAATCCTGTCGGCAAAGCGACTATGATACCTCTTTCCTTGAGCCGAATTGAATCTGTGCGTTTGATGGTACACGAATGAAATACACCTTCATTGCGGAAGAATATAAAGCTGACATTTCCCATTTGAACGTTTAAAAAATATAATTACTCCTAACGACATCTACAATTTTACAAAAATCGCTGCCGCAAGGTCAAGAAAAATCGATTCCGTGACCA
>JAAYQH010000454.1 GCA_012519365.1 Planctomycetota bacterium
CCGGCTCGCAGATTGACATCGAGGAAGACGGCACCGTCTCGATCAGTTGCGTCGGCGGCAATGGACATCTCAAAGCCCGCGATATCATCGAAGCCATGACCACGCCGCCGAAGGTCGGTCGCATTTATCACGACGCCAAAGTCGTCTCGATCAAAGAGTTCGGCGCGTTTGTGGAAATCTCTCCCGGTGTTGAAGGGCTGTGCCATATCAGCGAGTTGAGCGACGGCTATGTCAAAAACGCCGAAGAAGTCTGCAAAGTCGGCGACTTGATTGATGTCAAATTGCTCTCGATTGATGAACAGGGGCGCTTCAAGCTCAGCCGAAAAGCGGCACTGGCCGAACTGAAAAAAAGCGACAAAAAAAGTAAATAGCGTTTTTCGTCCTGCGCCCGACAGCCTGTCGGGCGCAGCAAGGGATGGTCTTTGTGGCGAAGTGAGTTGTTTCGCTGACCTCGATAGGACGTTTCACCCCGCAGCAGGAAACGATTCGGGATAAAAGAGAAACTTGCTTCGAGCATGGAGACTGCCAATGATCAAAGGAACGGTGAAGTGGTTTGACCCGAAGAAAGGGTTTGGTTTTGTCGTCAGTGAATCAGGTGAAGATGTCTTTGTCCATTACAGCAATATCGAGGCGACCGGATTTCGTTGTTTGCGCAGCGGGCAGGTCGTCGAGTATCAACCGATCCAAACCCACCAGGGTTTGAAGGCCCAAACCGTTCGCTTTCTTCGGGGGCCCGACTTCGATGGGCCCAAGGTATTGGAACCTCAAACCGCTCCGCCTTATTGACAGTTTGCGGTACCCTTTTTTTCTGTAAAATGAAACAAAATACGACAATTATTCTTGCGGCACCCCAGAGAAAACAAGTCGAACCAATCGAGTCTGTTTTTTCCGCTCAGGGATTTAAGACAATATATACAAATCAGCCTCAGAACGTGACCTCGCTTTTTGATTCGGCATCGGTCGCGGCGGTGTTTTGTGCGTTTTCTTTTCAACGTTACGGTGACGGACTGGAGGTGTTGACGGAAGTGCGTCGGCTAAACCCGGCCGTGGCGGTGATTATGCTGGCCGATGAGCCGGACTTGACGGCCTGCAAGCGGTCGCTGAAGTTGGGGGCCTATGACTTTTTCGTGATGCCCCCCAGCCCCAGCGACGTGGAGCGTTTAGCCGCCGAACTGCGACCCCTCGGTCCGCCCAAAGGCATTGACGATTTTATCTTCCCCGGTGTCATCAGCCGCAGCCCGGCCATGCAGGGGGTCTATCGTATTCTCCGCCGTGTCGCGCCGACCGATCTGACCGTCTTGATTGAGGGCGAATCCGGCACCGGCAAGGAACTGACCGCCCGTGCGCTGCATGCCAACTCCAAACGTGCCGACAAGCCCTTTTATCCGATTAACTGTGCCGGGCTTGCCGAAAGTCTGCTGGAAAGCGAACTCTTCGGACATGTCAAAGGCGCCTTTACCGGCGCAACGGCAGATCGCAAGGGTTTGTTTCAGATGGCCGACAAAGGCACGCTCTTTCTGGATGAAATCGGCGACATGCCCAGCCTGATGCAGGCCAAGCTGCTGCGGGTGCTTGAAGATGGGCTTGTGTTGCCGGTCGGCGGTTCGACGCCGGTGAAAGTGGACGTGCGGGTCATCAGTGCGACCAATCACGATCTGGCCAAACAAGTCGAAGAAAAACGGTTCCGTCAGGATTTGTATTTTCGCATCAAAGGCGTCAGCATTACCCTGCCGCCGCTTCGCAATCGAACTCAGGATATCCCCGAGTTATTCGGCTATTTCCTCAAAGAAGCCTGCAAAGAACTCGGCAGAAATATCCATTTGATTACTGAGCCGGCAATGCGAGCGCTGATGAGTTATTCCTGGCCGGGCAACATCCGCCAGTTGCGCCATGTGGTGCGGACGACGGTGGCGCTGTGTGATCGCGATACGATTGATCTGCGTGACCTGCCGCCGGAAATCGCCCGTGTCAAGCAACTCGAAGCGCCGCAGTCGGCCAGCCATTTGTTTGCCGCCGGCGAAGAACTTGCCGGTCTGCCCCTGGAAGAGGTCGAACGCGAGCATATTCGGCGCACCCTCGAACTGACCGGCCAGAATCGTGCCGAAGCGGCCAAACTGCTCAAAATAGGCGAACGCACCCTCTACCGAAAAATTAAAGAATACAATTTGTAAAGGTAAAGGATAAAAGACAAAACTTCAGTCAGAAGTCAATGGTGAATTACAATCATGTCAGCGATGTAAGGCATGAGACATGATCAACTTTGGTGTTACAGAGCATAAAAGACAGGAACTTGAGCAACGGATGCAGAAGTGTGGTCTGCTGGAGAAGGATCTAGAGGAGAAATTTGTCTGTAGTCAAGGTGCAGGTGGGCAAAAAGTCAATAAAACTTCGACTTGTGTTCAGTTAAAACACATCCCTACAGGTTTATCAGTGAAGGTTCAGAAGAGCCGTAGTCAGGGACTCAATCGCTTTTATGCAAGAAGGCAGTTGTGTGAGTTGTTTGAGGATAAGCAGTTGGGTAAAGACAGTCCTGAGGCTAAAAGGATTGAGAAAATCAGGAAGCAGAAGGATCGAAGAAAGAGAAGGCAGAAGTGACTTTTTTAGAGTTACTAACCAGAGCATATACGGGTTAAAATCGTATGCACTTTTATGAAAACACACAATGGCAGAACGCTTTCTCCAAAAGCGCAGCAGGAACTGCGGTATCGTGTTGTTCATGCGATTCACGAACAGCAAATGTCTCAGACCGACGCCTGTCGTATTTTTGGTGTGGGGCGCACATCGGTACAAATTGGCTCAAGGCGCATCAAAAAGGGGGCGATGCGGCCTTGAAGGCACACAAACGCGGCCCCAAGCATCAATCTCGTCTGGCCGGTCATCAAGCCGCAACCGTTGTTCGTTTGATTACCGACCGATGTCCCGATCAACTGAAACTTCCCTTTGCCCTGTGGACGCGCGATGCCGTCCGTCAATGGATCGAAAAACGCTACGGTATTTCGGTTTCGGTCTGGACGGTCGGCCGGTATTTGCAACAGTGGGGATTTACGCCGCAGAAACCATTGCGTCGCGCCTACGAGCAAGACCCGCAAGCCGTCCAGCGTTGGCTGGAACACGACTACCCTGCAATTCGCCGGCAGGCCCGCACAGAACGTGCTCAAATCCATTGGGGCGACGAAATGGGAATGCGTTCGGACCCTCAGGCCGGACGCAGTTATGGTCTCAAGGGACATACACCAGTCATTCCCGGAACCGGTCAGCGGTTTGGCTGCCATATGATCTCGACGGTCACCAACCGAGGTCATTTGGCCTTTAGGGTCTTCAAGGCCGAAAAGAGATGTATCTTATCCGACTTGGCGTTTTTGGAAGCACGCAATGGACAAGGCCAGGATGCCAGCGGTGTAAAGGGCGGTATAGCTCAGTGCGATCAAAAGATAGCTTGCCGGAACGTGGCTGGTTTCATAAATGGCATCGCTGACCCAGTATATCTGCAAATTGGGAACCAGCACCGTACCGATGCGGGCCAAGATAATGCCGATTTGGTCAAGCAGGTCATAGCCCGGCGTCGTCAGGCTGCGAGCGGCAAATCGCCCAAATACCCAGTCGCTGATCAGTCCCAGTAGAAATACCCCGACCACACAGGTCAAGGTGACAATCACATTAAATCGTGTTGAAAAAAGAATCGACAAGGCCACGAGGGTGATCAAGGCCATCAACAGCAAGAGCGAAGCATAAATATCGAAGGATTGGAATTCATTTCCGGCAGGGTTTATTTTCCATTCTTTATCAACAACTGCCAGAAAAAACACCCCTAACCCTAAGGTAATTGCAATGAGTGTGATTCCAGTCGCCGAAAAATGCCAATCGTAAGCATAGTTCAGAAAAGCGGTTAAGATGATTGTCAGAAAAATTGCGGTTCCCCCGGCCGCAATAACGGTCCAGTCGATTTCATCGGATGCGCGCTCAAGCACGCCGTGGCGAACTGCCATCAGATAGGCCAATGTGCAAATCAGATGGGCCAGGCCGACCGCGCCGGTCAGGCCGATAAACTTGCCAACTACAAACACGGGTCGGCTGATGGGCTTGGATAAGACCGTGGTGATGGTACCGCTTTCGATTTCCTCGGTGATGGCACTGGTGGCCGAAAAAACAGCGATGAACAAACCGGCCAAAAAAAGCGTAGAAAGGCCTAATTCGCGAAGGAGTTTGATGTCTTCGTCAAGCGTGTACATGCTGATGGTCGGGGCCAGCACCATCAAGACCAACGCAGAGACGATAATGATCGCGTAAACCGGTTGCCGCAACGTTTCAATAAAGGTATTTTTGGCAATGATGAGCAGTCGATTGAGCACGGTATATCCTTAAACAATGTTATGTCTATGTACACGGCATTTTGTGAGATTTTACGTAAAATACCGATTTTGTAAAGCGGCGGCTTGCATTTTATCGCATATTGCGTATAGTTTCCTTTCTTACATAACAAAACAAAGCCGAATAAGTTCACAAAAAATTGGGAAATAGGTTATGACAGGATCCTCGAAAAAGGCCGAAGCGGTCTCGTTGATAGCATTACTTATTAGCTTTGTCTTTTTTGTTGGTACGTTTTTGCTCGGCGTGTTTCAGGAGATGCTGGGCATTTATCTGTTTTCCTGGCTGATGCTGGCTTCGGTGATGGTATGGCTGGTGCTGCTAATCCAGTTCAGGCATCGCACCCGCGCCGAGCAGGAAAAACTGGACTTGGCCCAACTGGCCAAGACCGACCGTCAAAAGACAATTTTTTCGGCCGGAGGCGACCGGATGGCATTGATGGCGGTTGCCCAAAAACGTCTGGAGACACTGGAAAAATGGTTCATTCCCATTGCCGGCGTGGTGATTGCCCTGTATGAGATCCTGCTGGGCTATTTCCTTTATCAAAATAAAGTATTCGGCGTGGTAGAGTGGACCGCCGTCAATCCGCTGCTGGGGGCAGTTTTGATGGTGGTTGTGGCGTTTCTGCTGTTTCTGTTCAGTCGTTTTGCATCGGGCATGAGCAGACAGGAGTGCTGGAAACCGCTTCGTGCGGGCGGCAGTTATCTGCTGGCCGGGGCAGTTATGGGTTTTTTACTGGCGGTTGGACTGGCATTGTCTCAGTTTAAATACGGGGTTTTTCTTCGAATTGTCGAGATCCTCATTCCTGGTCTGATGATTTTGCTCGGCGTCGAAACGATTCTGAACACAATTTTGGATATTTATCGGCCGCGTGTACCCGGCCAATACAGCCGCGCTTCTTTGGACAGTCGTTTTCTGGGGTTGTTCAGCGAGCCGGGCGGGTTTCTGCACACCATCGCTCATACCATTGATTACCAATTCGGTTTTCAGGTTTCACAGACGTGGTTTTATAAACTGTTGGAACGTGCGATTCTGCCGTTGATTTTGTTTGCGGCGTTTACGTTGTATGCGGCAAGTTCGATTGTTGTGATCGGCCCGGGACAAGCGGCGATTATCGAGCGTTTCGGGTCGCCGCAGCCGGAGCGTGGCGGGCGTATCCTCGAGGCCGGGCTGTCGTTCAAATGGCCCTGGCCAATAGAAATCGCCTATGTCTATCCCACGGATAGGATCCAGCAGATCGTGATCGGTTATGAAACGGATGAGTCCCAGGAGACAGACACTAAGCCGTTGTTGTGGGGGGAGGAACACTATCTCAAGGAGTATAACCTGCTGGCGGCCACTCAATCCCAAACCGCCGACGAAGAAGGTGTTGTCCCGGTCAGTGTGATTCGTGCCAATATTCCCATTCAGTACCGCATTCGAAATCTGCGTGAATTTTTATACAATCACGAGACCCCCCAAAAAACGCTGGAGGCGATTTGTTATCGGGAATTGGTCCGTTTTGTCGCGTCCTCTACGGTCGAGGCGGAGGATCGAGAGCGTTTGGAGACGACGGTTGTGGGCAGGAAGAATCTGCTGGGCTCCGGTCGTCTTGAGGCCTCGCGCGAATTAACGCGGCGGATTCAACAGGCCGCCGACAACGCCGGGCTGGGTGTGGAGATTGTCTTCCTCGGTCTGCAGGGGGTCCATCCGCCGCCTCCGGTGGTGCCTGACTATCAACAGGTGATTGCGGCGGTTCAGGAACGTCAGGCCAAAGTGCTTAATGCACGGGCTGAACGAAACCGCATTTTAACGGAGTTGGCCGGTTCGATCGATAAGGTCAACGCATTGTACCAAAAAGCGCTGGCCTTTAGTCAGGCGCGGGAACGGGGAGATACCGCTTTGGCCGAAGTGTTGCGGCGTGACCTGAGGGAATCATTCACTGCCGCACGTGGCCAGGTTTTCAAGACTCTTCGCTTGGCCGAATCTGACGCGTTTTCGCGGATTCATGAGGCCAAGGGAGAAGGCTTGCGTTTTGACGGCCAGCTTAAGGCCTTTACCGCTGCTCCGGCGTTGTATCCAAGGCTGCTGCGGCTGGCAACGCTCGAAGAGGCGATGGAGAACATACGCAAATATGTGGTGGTCGCCGATCCGCAGGACGAGCAGGTCTTTGTTGTGGATCTTCAGGAACGGCTGATGCCCTCGCTGTATGATCTGGATCTGGGCCTGCAGGAAGAACAGTAGCACCAGAGGACACCAGGCGTGTCGTATTCATAAAATCAGTGTTGGTCATTATGAAACACGGGCAATTTGGGTTTTAGATTGAAAGTAAGGGAATAAACCATGCGGAATTTTTGGGTCTTTTTGAGTGTAGCGTTGGTGGTGGTGGTGCTGACGCTGTTTGCGGTGGTTTTTCAGGTGCGCGAAACCGAAACGGTGATCGTGACACGATTCGGCAAACCGGTACGTCCCATCACCGAGCCGGGGTTGTATCTCAAGTATCCGCTTCCGATCGATCGCGTTCATCGCTTTGATTCACGCTGTCGGTTGTTTGAGGGGGTTCTTGAAGAGACCAATACCGCCGGCAATCAGCCGATCATTGTCAACAGTTATATCGTCTGGCGGATTGCCGATCCCAAGCGTTATCTTGTGGCGGTCCAGGATATGCGCAGCGCCGAGGGAAAACTTCGCAGCCTGTTGCGCAATGCCCAAAACTCCGTGATCGGTCGACATTCTTTCAGTGACTTTGTCAACACCGATCCGCAGCAAATCAAGGTTGAACAGATTGAATCGGAAATCCAGTCACAAATCGCTGAGCATGCCTTAACACAATACGGTATTGAAGTCAGCGCCGTGGGCATCAAACGTCTGATGATCACTGAAAGCGTGACCGAAAAGGTATTTGATCGCATGCGGGCCGACCGCAAGGGGCGTACGGAATCGATTCTGGCGGCGGGCAACGCGGAAGCCCAGGCTATTCGCAGTGAAGCCGATGCGATGCGGCAGGAACTGCTGGCCGTGGCTGAATCGCAGGCCAAGGCCATCCGTGGTGCCGGCGATGCCGAAGCGGCCGCCTATTATCAAATGCTCGAGGCTGATCCTGAACTGGCGATGTTTTTGCGGGATATTGAGGCGCTTCGCAAGATTTTGAAGGAACGCAGTACGATTGTGCTGGGGGTGGAGACCGAGCCGATTCATCTGCTTAAAGAACTGCCCAAACTTCAGCCCAAGCAAACCGAGAACTAAAAGGCGGAATATTTTGTTATGGCACATACACACGAACATCACCCGACTGATCCTGAGTCGCAGAACGTCTCATTGCCGACGTTCGATGAGCTAGACGCAGCCGGTCAGTCGTTGACCAATGCCTTGCGGGTCAGTTTTACGATTTTGAAGGTTATTATGGTCTTGCTGATTGTTTTGTTTGCGGTCAGCGGCATCTTTCGCGTTCAGCCGGATGAAGAGGCGCTGGTGCTTCAGTTCGGACGATTACGCGGCGAAGGCGAACAGCGAATTTTGCAGCCCGGCTTGAAATTTGCTTTTCCCGAACCAATCAGTGAGGTCATTCGTATTCCCGTCCAGCGCGTCCAGACGCTCGAGTTGAATTCGTTCTGGTATTTTGAGACCGAACAGGAGCGTTTGAGCCAACGGCCGCGACCGGCGACTGGCCCGCTGAATCCGCTTCAGGACGGGTATTGTCTGACCCGCAACGACCAGGAAACGGGGCTGAGCGGAACGGATTATAATATCGTGCATTCGCGCTGGACAATAACATATCTCATTCGTTCGCCGATTGATTTCTTTGAAACAATTTATGTACGTCCGCGCAATCCGGGCGAGGATTTTCTGGAGGCTGCGGCCGAAACGGTTGACCCCTTGCTGGAAAGCCTGGCGTCAAACGCCATTGTGACGACAATGGTCAAATACAGCATCGACGAGGCGGTGCGAAGTCTTTCGGATATCGCTTTTGATGTCCAGGAGACGCTGCAGCGTAAGCTGGACGAAATCAGCAGCGGTCTGGAAATCGACGCCGTGCGTGCCGATCGCATTGTCTGGCCGCGACAGGTGGACGCGGCGTTTCAAGAGTCTAACCGCGCCCGCCAGGAAAGCGAACAGGTACGGATTGACGCCTTGTCCTAAAGAGAAAAATTGTTAACGGATGTCGGCGGTCCGGAAGCTGAGCGAATTCTGCAGCAGCTTCGCAACGAGAATTTGTCGCAAAAAGAGCAGGAAGAATTGGTCGCTCGCCTGGCCGGCCAGGTTCAGACGGTCATCGCCGAGGCCCGGGCCTATCGGATGCGCGTCGTTGAAGAAGCCAAAGCCAATGCCGAATATTTGATGGCCTTGCTGCCGGAATATCGCAAGCGTCCGGAACTGATTTTGCAGCAGATTTATCAAAACGCTGTTCAAGAGGTGCTTGGAAACGCGGAAGAAAAGATAATGATTCAGCCCTCAGAGGACGGCCAACGCCGCGAGATTCGCGTACTGATCAATCGCGATCCGCAGGCCAAACGCCGTTCTGCCGAGCAGCAAGGAACCTCAAGCCGTTGAATTCGAGAACGCCGCCAAAAAAACACAGAATTTCAGAGACAATAATCGATTGAGAAGACCGTATGGGACATAGACATTTACATATTCAAGACGCAGAGTTTGATCAGGTTGCGTTGGCCGAGCAAGCCGCCACCGAGGGTAAACAGATGCGCGTCAGTTTGGCCCTCTTCGGAACCCTGGTGGGCGGTGTTCTGGTGCTCAACAGTATGCTGGTCAATCTGCCGATGTTTTCGTGGTTGTACGGGCCAAGCAGCGAGGACCTGAGCAAAATGATGGCGATGATCGGAGCGGTGCTGTTGGGGGTGCCGATCATTGTGCATGCGATCGAAGGGGTGCTGCATGGCCATATGCATATGGACGAATTGGTAGCCCTGGCGGTGCTGGCGGCCTTCGCCATGGGGGAATATGTAGAGGCCGGCCTGGTGGCGTTTATTATGCTGCTGGCCGAATTGCTTGAGACCCGTACGGCCTTGGGGGCACGAGCGGCCATCGAGTCGCTGATTAAACTGACCCCAACAACGGCCCATTTGGTGCGCCCTGATGGCACAGAACAGGAGGTCAAGGTCAGCGACCTGCGTGCCGGCGATGTGGTACGGGTACGCCCCGGCGACAATATCCCCGCCGACGGCGAAATCCAAAAGGGACTCAGTACCGTCAATGAAGCCACGATTACCGGCGAATCGCTGCCGGCTGCTAAAGTGCCGGGAATGCAGGTGTTTGCCGGTACCACAAATCTGACGGGGGTGTTGGATATTAAGGTAACCAAGGCCGGCAAGGACACCACCTTGGGTAAGGTCCAGCAACTGATTATAGCTGCTGAACAAACGCAGTTGCCGATAATGCGGATGATCGATCAATATGTCAAATGGTACATCCCCACGGTGCTGATGATCAGCGTGATTATCTATTTCTTTACCGAAGATATGACCCGCTCGATTTCGGCCTTGGTTATCTCCTGTCCCTGTCCGCTGATTTTGGCTACTCCTACTGCGATGGTCGCCGCTCTGTCGGCCGCCGCAAGGCTCGGCATTTTGATTAAAAATGTCTCGCTGCTGGAGATTGCCGGCAAGATCAACGCGGTGGTCTTTGACAAAACCGGTACGCTGACAACCGGTCAATTGTATGTCACAAAAATCGAACCGGCCGAGGGTGTGGATCCGGCCGAGTTGCTTTCCCTGACGGCATCGGCCGAGCAGATGAGCAAGCACCCGGCCGCACGGGCGGTCGTCAATCTGGCCAGAGAGGCCAATGTCTTCTTTTCTCAGGCTGAGCACTTTGAGGAAACCCCGGGCAAGGGCGTTACCGCGACAGTCAACGGTAAGACCGTTCTGGTGGGGCGCGATACGTTTCTCAAAGAAAAGAACATTGATATTACGACAGTCTCCGATCCGTCGTTGCACGAAGAGCAGGGGTTCAGCACGCTCTATGTGGCAGTGGATGGCCGGTGTATCGGCTGGATCGGTCTTCAGGACAAGGCCCGCCCGGAAGCCAAACAGGCCGTCCATGAATTATTTGAGACCGGCGTTCGGCGGGTGACGATGTTGACCGGCGACCGCCATGAAGTGGCCAACCGTGTCTCGGCCGAACTGGGCTGCACGGACTATAAAGCGCATTGTCTGCCGCAGGATAAGTTGGCGGTCGTCGAAAAAATCCGTCAGGAAGGTCATATTGTTGCGGTGGTCGGCGACGGTATTAATGACGCCCCGGCTTTGGCGGCCGGCGATTTAGGCATTGCTATGGGGGCCGCAGGCAGCGACGTGGCGATCAACTCGGCCTCCATTGCGCTGATGAGCGATGATCTGCGGCGTCTTCCGTTTCTGGTGCAATTGTCGCGAAAAACACGCACCGTCATCAATCAGAATCTCGGTTTTGGTATTCTGTTTATCCTGTTAGGGATTGTTGCCTCGGCCATGGGCTGGTTGCCTGTGATTTTGGCGGCGGTGCTGCATCTGGGCGGGGCGGTTGTCGTAGTCTTCAACAGTGCCCGTCTGGTGCGATACGGCGAACATCTGGAGCCGCACACCGGCCCGACAAAGCCAAAAACCGACTCTTTTGTGGGCTGAGCCAAGAATTGTATCAATTCCAGTGTGGGAGTATTTGACTGTGGATGCCGGCGAAAATACATACGCAATTGAAACGATAGGGTTGACCAAGATCTTTCCCGACTGGTGGGGACGTGCCAAGGTCGTTGCGGTGGACGATTTGAATCTGCAGGTCCGGTACAACGAGATTTACGGGTTTTTGGGGCCCAACGGCTCCGGCAAAACCACCACGCTGAAGATGATTTTGAATCTGTTGCATCCCACACGGGGCAAGGCCTTTGTCTTGGGCGGAAGCTGCGCCGAGCCCGAGATCTCAGCACGAATTGGATACCTGCCTGAAGAGTCGTATCTGTATCGCTATTTGACAGCGCGGGAAACCCTGGATTTTTACGGCCGTATTTTTGGCTTGCCTCGTGAGGTCCGCAATGAGCGTATCGAGACTCTGTTGGAGATGGTCGGGCTGGCCGGAATGGGCAATCGTCCTGTGGGCACGTTTTCAAAAGGCATGGCGCGACGCATCGGGCTGGCACAAGCGTTGATTAACGATCCGGACGTGCTGATTCTGGACGAACCGACATCGGGCATGGACCCCCTCGGGACGCGGCAAATCAAGGATTTGCTTGTGGAGCTGGCGCGTCGCGGAAAGACCATTTTGCTGTGCAGCCATTTACTGGCGGACGTGGAAGATATCTGCGACCGCATCGGTATTTTGTACGGCGGCAAGATGCAGGTCGAAGGTCCGGTCAGGGAGTTGCTCCAGCATCAGGATCAGATTGAGATTCATACCGGTCGGCTCAGCGAATCGACACTTGAACAAATTCAGGATATCCTGCGACGGGAAGATCAGGACTGTGACATCCAACGTCCGATGGACCGGCTCGAGACATTTTTTGTGAACATTGTCAACAAAGCCCTGCAGGAAAAGCAGGTCACCAGCGGCGCCGGTGTTGGCACGGGGATAACGGGTTTTTTGGCCGAGCGGCCGGTGGTTCGCTCGCAGACCCTGTTGGATCAACTTGTCAGTGCACGCGTTGCCCCTGAAGAGCCGGCCCGCACAGAGGGCTCTGTCACAGAAAAGACTCAGCCCAAGAAGACCACGCCGCCTGTACCGCAGCCTGACGAGAACCTGCTGAGCCGTTTGGTTTCTACCAAACCGGAGGCCGAACCGAAAACCGCTCCAACCGAGCCGACGCCGCAAAAAGCCGCCGAACCGACAGAAAAGGTCAAAAAAGACCTGCTCGAAAGTCTGATTGAGCATAAACATAAATCCAACGGAACCACCGAGGTCACGCGTCCGGACAGCAGTGGAGACCAGCCGAATGCATAGTCTCTGGGCGATGGTACGAAATACCCTTTCGCAGGCGGTTCGAATGAAAGTGGCGCTGGTGGTCATCGTGCTGCTGGCGGTGCTGTTGCCGCTGATGAGCGTTGTGATGGAGGGGGATGGTACGCCGTTAGGGAAATTGCAGACATTCGTCAGTTATGGTCTGGGGCTGGTCAGCCTTTTGTTATGTATTCTGACTATTGGGATATCCACTTACACCTTGAGCTACGATCTCAAACGGTGCCATCTCTTTCTGGTTGTAACCAAGCCGATCCGCCGTTATCAAATTATCGCCGGAAAACTGATCGGCATCTTGATTTTGGATTTGGTGTTGTTGGCGGTTTTCGGGGGGATTATTTACGGTTTAACGCTGGCGATTCCGAAACTGGTGGAAGTGGATTCCGCCCAGCGTGAACACATCCAAAACGAGTTTTTTACCGCACGAACGGGGTTGAAGGTTACCTATGACGAGGCACAGTTGCGAAAGGCTGCCGAAGAACGCCTTAAGATGCTGCGGGAAAGCGGCCAGCTGCCCCGCGAAATGAGCCAGTTTGAGGCGCTTCGCGAATTGCTGGCCCAAGAGCGAATGATTGCCAAATCCTGTCCGCCGGGACGGTCCAAGCGATGGGATTTTGAGGGAGTGCAAATTAGCGAGACAAATGACCCTAATGCTCGGATTTTTGTACGCTATAAATTTGAGGCGACGACGACGCTGCCGGACGATACCGTTTATGGAACGTGGCGAATCGGAGATTTTCGTCAAATCGAAACCGGGCAGGGCCGTCCCAAAACGCCCATTTATGAAGTACAGAGAAGCGATACCATACGAACGTATCATGAGTTTTATGTGCCGGCCGATGCCGTAGCCGACGATGGGTTTTTGTCGGTGGCATTTTTCAATAATCCCACTCTGAATAACACAACGATTATTTTGGATGATGTCGAGGTATTGTATCACAGCGGTACCTTCACCGACAATTTTATCCGTTCTCTGGTGCTGATTTATGTTCGTTTGGCGTTTTTGGCCATCCTTGGAGTGTCCCTGACGACGTGGCTGTCCTTCCCTGTGGCCATTCTGGTCTGCCTGGTCGCGTTTCTGGCCGGCACGGCCAACGGTTTTATCCTCGATTCGTTCGATGGCCTGGGTATGACACTGGGGTTAATTTATAATTTTACGCTGCGCCCGCTCTTGTGGATGCTGCCGCAGTTTGACGGCGTTTACAATCCTTCCTATTATATCATCAACGGGCGGCTGATTGGGGCCGGTTTTTTGGCCAAAACATTTTTTATCACGGTGTTTATCAAGGGGGGGCTGATTCTGCTGCTTGGGATGTGGATTTTCAGTCGTCGCGAGATTTCCAAAGCGGTGGTATAGTCCTCTTGACGGACCGACGGCGGATAAGGAAAAGAAAAACAACGGACTTACACGGACTCACAATGACACAAATGGATTTTTACCAATTACCGAATGGATTGATACTCTTGGGCGAGCAGATGAGTCATGTTCAGTCTGTCTCGCTTAATATTCTCACGCCCGGCGGCGCGAGCCGATTGCCTGATGGCTGTTGCGGTGCGGGTTCAGTTCTGGCCGACTGGCTTTTCCGCGGCGCAGGAGAACGCGACAGCCGACAACTGATCGAAGCGATGGACGGCCTGGGCATTCATCGCAACACGACCATCGCTGCGTATCATTTGACATTGAGCGCCGCTCTGGAGGCGGGCAACCGGACGCGGGCGCTGGATTTGTATGCGGATATTCTGCTCCGCCCGCGGCTGGACGCATCGCAATTTGAGCTGTCACGCAAGCTGGCGATTGAGGAATTGCGCAGCCTCGACGACGATCCCCGCAGCAAGGTTATGGTCTTGCTGTATGAGCAATTTTATCCGGATCCTTTTGGCCGACCCAGTCAGGGAAAAGAGTCGGAACTGGCGGCCCTGACTGCCGAGCGGTGTGCACAAATTGCCGCCCAGCTGTTCAATCCGCCCGAGATTATTTTCTCGGTGGCAGGCAATTATGACTTTCAAACGCTGCGTTCTCAGGTTGAGACGCTTTTCAACGAACCAGTGGCCGGTCGGCCCGCTGACGTAAAGCCGGTCGCTCAGGGGCGGCCTTATACCCATTACCCCAACGAGGGCGCCCAGGTGCATATTGGACTGATGACCGCAATGCCGCCTGTCAGTGCGGGTTTTTATTACGAAACGATGGCGGCGGTGTCCATCTTGTCCGGCGGCATGAGCAGCCGATTGTTTACCGAGGTCCGTGAAAAACGCGGGCTGTGTTATGCCGTGGGCGCGCGTTATCATACCTTGAAGGATTACGCCGGTATTTCCTGCTATGCAGGCACCACCCCCGACAAGGCTCAACAGACCCTTGAGGTGATCTGGGAACAATTCCGCCGGCTCAAAGACGGCATCACAGAAGACGAACTGCAACGCGCCAAAGTCAGCCTGAAAAGTTCGCTGATTATGAAAAGCGAATCCACCCGCGCTCGGTCGGCGTCCATTGCGGGCGATTATTTTCTGCTGGGGCGTGTTCGCACCCTTGACGAAATTCGCAACGGCATCGAGACGCTGACCGTTGATTCGGTGCTGGAGTTTCTCCGACAGCACC
>JAAYQH010000455.1 GCA_012519365.1 Planctomycetota bacterium
CACGTTTGGCGCTCATGAAGAGGATTAAAACACATCACCCATCGGCGCGCCAGTTTAAAATAGGTAATTTATAAAATTTTTTTCAGGGCATCAAAAACATAGCAAATGGAGTGCCGAACAGGATTGCTTACATCCCCTTTATCCGGCAGGCCCGGCAATTCTACAATCCGGCAATCCGATGCAACCGCTCTGATCTGCGGAAAGATATTCAGAACATGCTTTTGCCCGATTTCGTCATTGTCGGGAAGAATGAAAACAACTTTGTCCTTGAAAAATGAGTTGTATGATACATCCCATTTTCCCGCGCCATCGTAGTTGCAGGTCGCAACAAGATCGTGTTGGGCCAACAAATCACAGTCTTTCTCGCCTTCGACAACAAAGACAATCGTTGACTCAATGACAGAGGGAAGACGATAAAGTACCTTCTGTACCCCTGTCATCTTCCAAACCCAGCCACCTTTGCCGTCCGGAACGCGACATCGGAAGTCCTTCGGCTGATAGCGAACTTTCTGAAACAGTAGCTTGCCAGACTCGTCGGTGTAATCATAAGTAGCGACAATCCGTTTCCGAAGAGATTTTGCTTGTATTGGAAATAGGTCTTTCAACTCAATATCAACGGCGCTGCAAATGGCATCATTTGTACAACCAGCATGGCAGCAAAGCAAAATCCGTCCTTCATCGCCCATACTGACAGAGAGGCTGTTACGGTTGTCTTTGTGTGCTGGACATTGTGCAGAGAACCCTTTACCTACCTGCTTGACATTCCGTAATTTATCGAGAATCGACTGCAACAAAGATGTCGTCTGCATTATTCCCCTCCTTTTGCTCGGCGAATAAAATCGTCCAAATCGTTTATATCAAAACGAACAGCGCGGTCAATCCGCACCGAAGGAATACGGCCTTCTTTTTCAATTTGCCACAATTTTCGTTCAGAAATACCCAGGTATGCTGCCGCTTGTCGGCTCTTGAGCATTCTATTTTGCACAGTTGATTCAGCCATCGATTTGACCTCCCTGCTGATATTGTGTTTTCCACTCTTGACGGCAGGGACAACCCGCCTCGACAAACGCACGGATTTCATCAACCCGCCAGCGAACACAATTGCCCAACCGAACTGGATTGGGTAACCTACCGATGCCGTGTAGCCGCCAGACCTGACGGATGCTGATATGCAGCATTTGCGCAACATCACCAACCGTTGCCATTAGAGCCGGATGCTGTTGTTCATTATTCTGATTCTTTATTTCTATTTTTTTGTCCATGTCAAATTCTCCAAGTGACTGTGAGCGAAGCCGAAGGACTTATTCGACTTCGCTTGGCTGTTGTGGATGGCTAATTTTTGTTTTCTTTGCTGTAGTACTGCTCAAGGAGTGTTTCGATGATTTCAAGTGCCGTACCCAGCTGATCCAAGGTATAGGCACCACCCGCCAAGTTGAGAAGAGCCTCTCCGGCGTGATTGAGATGAGTGTTTTCTTTTTTACTGCACTTTCCACATGCCGAACAATCAGAACACGCCTTTTTTGATGTGGTTGTCGGAAGCTGCTGGTCCGACAAAGGGAACGTTGCTTCGAACTTTAACTTCAATGTTTTTTCTCTCATCATCTTACCTTTCACAAATAAAGTTCCGTTTTAAGTTGCGTCAGAACGGCGGTAAAATGATATTTTTGTGTCAAGTTGTGTAAAATACTGACGAGGGTTGGCCAATAAGGCCTTTAATTGCCGACGGTTAAAAAAAAGAGAAAATAAAAAAAGTTTTACCGTAGGGTACGGTAAAACTTTTCGGTTAAACGTAAGATGTTAAAAATAAGAGTTAAAGACGCCATACGTCGTCTTTGGTGCGAAAGGGAATTTGCATGCTATACTGCTCGGTGCGCTCATCAATCCCCACAAACTCGACATTATCGGGGACCTTTTGGATGTTGAGTTTTCGGATTTTATCATTAATAGTTCGATTGACATCCCGCACAGACTCGGAGGGGGCTGTTTTGTTGGTACCGATTCCCTTTTTAACTTCATCTTTGGTCAAATAGTTCTGATAGAGCATCTTCAAAAGTCGGTGAGCACGAGAACCGCTACGAAGCTTCAAATCGGTCAAGTTGTCGCCATTCCAAAACTTGATGCGATCTTCATCCAAGACAAAGCACGCGTCTCCATAATTTGTCCACCGGTTAAAGGATGTAGCGACTTTTTGGGCTTTTGATGTAACCGTCTTCTGTTTGCGTTTTTTCCTGGTTTTTTTTCTTGGAACAACAATTTCCCAACGCTTGCTACGATCCAAGTCGACTTCAAAGCGACCTATATCATCTTTGTACGGACAAATATACATGCCCTGCGATTCACCTGTTTCTGGATGATCACGTTTTAACGGGACGATCAGACACCGTTCTGGGCATTCAATACATACGATGGTTTCAGATGGTGAAATCTCTTTGACTTTATCCTGATTTATCAGCTCATCTAATTTGCCATCCGGCCATTCTGCGACTTCATCGTATGTCAGAATGTTTCCATCTA